>JBKPDM010000465.1:0-4956 GCA_046727895.1 Pseudomonadota bacterium
GTCCGGCAGCGCCGTCTTGGCTAAAGTCCCTTGAAACCAAAGGGTTTTCGGTGTCAGGCTGTTGACCTCCGACGGTCTGTTAAAACCCCTTTCGCCTCTCTCTGGGCCCGTTTTCTCTGCGGCTGTTGACTCCGCCGATTCGGTCAACACCTCAAAATTGGCCTGCATACAAGGACTTGCCCTTCTACAGCCGCGGCCTGGGTTTGAAGAACCGCTCGGCTGGCCGAGATTCAGCCTCGAAACGAATAATGGTTCCCTTTCAAAGTGTCGCGGCAATCGGCCGGTTGACCTCGCGCGCTCGAATGAAGACCAGGCGCTGATCCATTGCCGGCTCATGCCAAATCGTCGAGCAGCGCCTTGGCCTCCTTGAGGTCTGCTGTGTCGAAGCCCTCGGTGAACCAATCGTGCACCGGTGCGAGCAAGTCGTGCGCCATCTGCCGCTCGCCCTGTTCTGCCCACAGCCGGGCGAGGTCACGCGCGGCACGCAGCTCCAGCGACCGGGCGCCCTGCTGGCGGGCGATCTCCAGGGCGCGTTGCAGATCGGCGATGGCGTGTGCCGTTGATGCCGCCGAGGCTCGCAGGAGGGTGTGCGCCCGCAGCCGGTGCAGATACGCCGCGAACGGCATGTCGCCGCTGCTTTCCAGAGCGGTGAGGGCGGCGGCGAGGCTGACCTTGACCGCATCGTGCTGCCCGGCACGCGAGCGGGCGTCTGCCAAAAGGCCCAAATGGAATGTCTCCGACCGCCGCGCACCGATCCGCGTCAATTCGTCCAGCACTGCTTCCAGCTGCGCCAGGGCGCCCGGTGCGCCGCGCTCGGCCAGCGCCCAGCCGAGATGAACTCGCCCCACGCCTGCCACAGGCCAAGGGACATCCTCTCTGCGAGCTCCAGCACCTCGCGCGCGGCCGTCTCGACGCGATCGACGTCACGCAGCCAGGATGTTCGTCAGGGTTACGCCATAACAGAGCGTGATGCCGATCGTGTTCGGGTGATCGATCTCGCGGGCCCATGCCAGGGCCTGCTCGACCGCCTCCCGGACCTGATCGGGAAATCCGAGGTGCCAGAGGTTCCAGGCCCGGTAACTGGTAGCGGCCGCGCGCGGATCATGGGCAAAGCGCAGCCCGAGATCGCGATGCAGGTTCGGATCATAGATCTCGAGCGCCTCGTTCACGAGCTCGAGCGAAGGCGGGTAACGCCCCTCATGAAAACGCTCCAGCGCCAGCATGCGGAGGGCCACGCACCGAGCGCCGCTGTCACCCCCTGATCTGGTCAGCTCGGCAACGCGGTCCGCAAGATCGGCCGATGGCGTGCCCGCGATGTACCGGCTGGCCCACAATCCGTAGATCGATGGCATCAGCAGTTCCGGCTCGCCGATGTCGCCGGCCAGCTCGACCGCGCGCTCGAAGGCGGTCATCGTGATCGGCGCCTGGTAGCCGAGGTGGGCGATCAAGGCTTGGCCGAGCTGGACCTGCAGCTGCAGCTCGCGCCGCTGACCGGCGCGCTGGTCGCCGATCTGCCCGCACAGACGGATCGCCGCGGCGAAATGGGCGATGGCCTCCTTGTAGGCGGGACGGGCGCCAGCCTCGGCGCCGGCCTGCTCCCAGCAATCGAGAACCTTCTCCGCGAGCCCGGCGGCTTCGGCATGCTGGGCGACGATCTCCGGTGCGGCGTCGCCGCGGCGCCCCAGGATGTCGACGAGACGGCCGTGGACCGCGAGACGCTTGACTTTGAGCAGGCTCTCATAAGCCGCGTCACGGACCAGCGCGTGCTTGAACAGGTAGTTGGCGTCGGGCGGCGTGCCGCGGCGAAACACCAGCTCGGCTTCGACCAGCCGGCGCATCGCCTCCGCCAACTCTGCTTCCGGCAGCGGCGACAGGGCGGCGATGGTCTCGTGGTCGAAAGCGCGGCCGATCACGGCAGCCGTCTGCGCCACCTCTTTCACCGGTTGCAGCCGGTCAAGCCGGGCCATCAGGGAATCATGAAGTGATGTCGGAATGGCGAGCCGGCTCAAGGCGCACCGGCGCGGCGCCGCGGCCCGGGCCCAAATACCTGCGCTGCTGAAGGGCCTGATCTTCGGACCGAACGGCCGGCCCATGTCGCCGAGCCACACCTGCAAGCGCGGCCGCATCTACCGCTACTATGTAAGCCGCGAGGCAATCGCGGACGGCTACGAGACCTGCCCAGTCACGAGCGTTCCGGCTGCTGACGTCGAGAGTGCCGTGGTGGCCCGTGTCCAGAAGCTGCTTGCTGCGCCGGAACTGGTCGCGCGCACCTGGGCGGCGGCGAAGCGAGAGGAGGGCGAGATCACCGAGCGCGACGTCAGGGCCCTGCTGGCCGACTTCGCCACGATCTGGAATGAACTGTTCCCTGCCGAGCAGGCGCGGATCGTCCAGCTTCTCGTCGAGCGGGTTGACGTCCACGAGGACGCGCTCGAGGTGCGGATCAGGGCCGAGGGGCTGGCGAGCCTGGTCGCGGAGTTGCGGCCGGGAGGCGAGCCGACGGCGAGGGCGGCCTGATGAGAGATGTCCAGACCCGGCTCGAGGGCAGCACGCTGATCGTGCGCATTCCCATGCGATTCCAGCGCCGAAGCGGCCGCAAGCGCATCATCGCCCCTGACGGCAGCGAAATCGCGCCGACCTCGAAGCCGCAGCCCGACGGCACGCTGATCAAAGCACTCGCGCGCGCGTGGCGGTGGCAGCGGATGCTGGACGATGGCGTGTACGCCTCGGTCAGCGAAATCGGCGACGCCGAGAACATCTCGAAGAGCTACGTGAGCCGGATACTTCGACTGGCGTTATTGGCGCCGGACATTATTGAGGCGATCCTGATCGGGGCGACCGATCAGGCGCTTGTATTGGAGAAGCTGGAACGGCGGCTCCCGGCGAACTGGGACGAGCAGCGGGCGGTACTCCGGCCAGCCGGCACGAGTTCCTCACGATTGTAGGGCTGCGGTCGACGGCACCGTTAGAAGGACGGTGTGTGCGCCTCCTCGTGATCGTCCGGCTCCCCTCGCCGCCATCCTCGAGGTCCTCGGCGTCGGCGTCGAAGGTCATGAGCCGCTCGAGCAGCCGTTGTCGACCGCGAGCGTGATGAGCGTCCGGCCGACAGCATCTCGGGACGCGCGCCAGCCCTCGATTTTCGTCTCGCGTTGAGGTTGCTCGATTTGCCGCTGGGGCGAGGTGCGGAGTGCGATAACAATCGCTATAGAAGAAGCCGGATCACCGCATTCAGAAGATCACCGGTATCAGGATGGTCTGCATCTTCAGCTCACCGACAAACGGCTCGACGACCGCCGCGATCAGGAAGATGACAGCCCAGCACCACGCCGACACCGGCCGCGAATTTCAGGTGCTCGCGCATGGCACTCTCCTTTTGCATGAGGCGGGGACAAGCCCGCAGACTGGCCCCCTGAGGTTTGCAATCGGTTTCAGAGCCTCGCGACGGTTCGGTGCGCCAACAAAGAGGGCCAGTCCCGCGGTTGATGGACCGGCCACCCCTTGCCCGATTAAGAACCCTTTCCCGCGCGCGTTTCCCTTCTAGGAGCGCAACGGAACGAGGTAGCTACAGTGCCGGAGGCCGGACGATGAACCTGAACGACCTGCTAAACCTGAACGACCTGCTCACCGGCAAGGGCATCGATCCCCGGCAGGTGCTGGTCATGAGGCACAGACCAAAAGAGCCCGGGCTCAACAAGGTCCTGCCTTGGTTGGCCGCCGAAAAGCCCGACGTGTTCAACGCCTATCAGCAGACGCAAGGCCCGAAGGTTGAGAAGGCCATGCGAGGGCGGGACGCACGCTATGTCGCGTCTTTTATCCGATACCAGCCCGGCAAGGCGCTGTTCATCGGCCTTTACCGGAATGAAGGGTTCAGACCACTCACCTACGAGGAATACTGGAGCGTGCCGGCTAACATCGAGATGAAGGCTTTCGGCATGATGGGCTTCCCTAGAGAGAGCAGCAGATCCTCTATCCTCTGGTTTGACCTCGCACTGACGGATTTCTACGCCCCCTGGAAGGGCAAGCTCGTGGTCAGCTGGCCACGCCCCGAGCGGTCATGGTGGCGCCGGGCGCACCGGAACGTGATCCCCGTAGTGGCAGTGCTCGAAGACAGTGCGCTCGATGCCGCCATGCCCGAATGGGAGAGGATCGACCTCAGCTGGGATGAACTCGCCGTTCTCCCCACGCGCTGGCGGGCGGCCTTGTCGCAGTGGCGGGCGGTGTACTTCATTTTCGATGAGGCCGACGGCAAGGGCTATGTCGGCTCGGCTTACGGCCGCGATAACGTGCTTGGACGCTGGCGAAACTATGCTGCGCGCGGCCACGGTGGCAACAAGCTGTTGCGTGAGCGCGATCCGAAGAGTTTCCGCTTCACCATCTTGCAGCGCGTATCCCCCGACATGGAGCGCGATGACGTCATCCGGCTCGAGGAGACCTGGAAGGACCCGCTGCATACCCGTTGGCCGCACGGGCTGAATGATTTGCCCCACACGATGGCGAGATCAGCCGCGCGCCACCCACCACGGCTCAGCGCGGATAGAGATGCGACAAATCCAAGGAGTACTCGACGCGCCACATCACCTCAGCCAGCATCTTGATTCAGGGGCTGGAGCCGTAGCGGTCCCGCATGTACCTCGCGACCACCCGAGCATCCCGTCTATGACTTCTCCGGTGGCTCCCGCTCGGCGCAGAGCGTCTGGCGGGCGTCGTCGGCGGTGTGTTCCTTCATAGGAGGTCGCGGCTGCGAGTCACCGCGAACCCGACCGAGAACGCGAGCTGGTCGTGGAACGATCGGTGGTCCATGGCCTAGTACTTGCTAGCATAAATCGGCGTGCCGTGCTACTGCGTTGGCATGTCGATTCAGGAAGCGACGCCGATCGTTCTGACGGCGGAGGAGCGGCGCCGGCTGGAGGGCTGGGTCCGCTCGAGCACGACCGAACAGCGCTTGGTCGAGCGGGCGCG
>JBKPDM010000466.1:0-13651 GCA_046727895.1 Pseudomonadota bacterium
CTCGACAACAAACCGGATGGCAGGATCGGGGTGCTGTACCAGAACGACGATTACGGCAAGGATTACCTCGCGGGCTTCAAGGCGGGGCTCGGCGACCAGGCCGCGAAGCTGATCGTCTCGGAGCTCTCCTACGAGGTCACCGATCCGACGGTCGATTCCCAGATCATCTCGCTCAAGAGCAGCGGCGCCGACGTGTTCTTCAACATCACGACGCCCAAGTTCGCCGCGCAGGCGATCCGCAAGGCGGCCGACATCGGCTGGCGGCCGCTGCATTTCCTGAACAATGTGTCGAACTCGGTCGGCTCGGTCCTGGAGCCGGCCGGGCTCGACAAGGCGGTCGGCCTGATCACCGCCCTCTACCAGAAGGACCCGACCGATCCGCAATGGCAGAACAGCCAGGCAGATCGGGACTGGGTCGCCTGGATGGACCAGTACTATCCGGATGGCGACAAGGCCGATCAGTTCAACGTCTATGGCTACAACGTCGCCATGACGCTCGTGCACGTCCTCCAGCAGTGCGGCGACGACCTCACCCGCGCGAACGTCATGCGCCAGGCGGCCAGCATCAAGGACCTGGAGCTGCCGATGCTCCTGCCCGGGATCAAGACCAACACCAGCCCGAGCGATTTCTACCCGATCGAGAGCATGATGCTGGCGAGGTTCGATGGTGCCAAGTGGGTGCTGTTCGGCGACGTGATCGACGCCAGCCAGACGATGTGATACCTAGCCTCGACCTGCAGAGCCCATAGCGGAGCTCGTCGAGCGGCACTTTGGAACCATCGGATTGGGGTGTATTTGGGCCCTACAAAGCGGCCTGAGGAGGGTGAGAGCCTCTTGATACGACGCTCGTCGGTCCGGGCCCACAAGTGTGCGCGAGATCGGAAAATCAGCAAAGAGGAGGGGTTCACATGTCCGACGTTCGGTTGAAGACTTTGTCCGGCGGCACGACGAGCATCGCCAGCGCAGACCTCGATGCGCTCTCGGGCTCCCTGCGTGGCTCGGTCTGCCGACCGGGCGAGCCCGGCTACGACGACGCGCGCACGCTCTGGAACGCGATGATCGACCGCCGGCCGGGCGCCGTCGTGCGCTGCGCCACCGCCGCCGACGTGACGCGGGGGGTGCGCTTTGCCCGCGACAACGGCCTGCTGCTCGCCGTGCGCGGCGGTGGCCACAACATCGCGGGCAATGCGGTCTGCGAGGGCGGCCTCTTGATCGACCTCTCGCCGATGAAGGCGGTGCAGGTCGATCAGGCCAGGCGGACCGCCCGAGCCGAGCCGGGGGCCACGCTCGCCGGGCTCGACCAGGCGACCCAGGCCTTCGGCCTCGCGACCCCGGTCGGCATCAATTCCACCACCGGGATCGCCGGCCTCACGCTCGGCGGCGGCTTTGGTTGGATCAGCCGCAAGCACGGCCTCACGGTCGACAACCTGCTGGCCGCCGACGTGGTCACCGCCGACGGTGAGCTGCGCCACACGAGCGCGAGCGAGCATCCCGACCTGTTTTGGGCGATTCGCGGCGGCAGCGGCAATTTCGGCGTCGCGACCTCGTTCGAGTTCCGGCTCCATCCGATCGGCCCCGAGGTGCTCTCCGGCCTGATCGTGCATCCCTTCAGCGGGGCCCGGCAGCTGTTCGACGGCTACCGCCGCTTCGTCGCCGAGGCCCCCGACGAGCTGACCGTCTGGGTCGTTTTGCGCAAGGCCCCGCCGCTGCCGTTTCTGCCCGAGGACTGGCACGGCAGGGAGATCATGGTGTTCGCGCTCTGCTACGCCGGCGACATGGCCGCGGGCGAGAAGGCGGTGGCACCGCTGCGGGCGCTGGGCAAGCCGATCGCCGACGTGGTCGGTCCGCATCCCTTCACCGGCTGGCAGACGGCTTTCGATCCGTTGCTCACTCCCGGCGCGCGCAACTACTGGAAATCCCATGATTTCGTGCAGATCAGCGACGCCGCGGTCGAGGCGATCACCGAGTACGCCGGCAAGCTGCCGACGCCCGAATGCGAGATCTTCATCGGTCATCTCGGCGGCGCGGTGAACCGGGTCGCCAAGGACGCGACGGCCTACCCGCATCGGGATGCCGAGTTCGTGATGAACGTCCACACCCGCTGGCAGGAACCCGGGCAGGATGCCGAGTGCGTCCGGTGGGCGCGAGATTTCTTCAATCGGACCGCACCCTATGCCACCGGCGGCGTCTATGTGAACTTCATGCCCGAGGACGAGACCGATCGCACCAAGGGGGCGTATGGCGCGAACTATGACCGCCTGGCGGCGATCAAGGCGAAGTACGACCCGGGCAATCTGTTCCGCATCAACCAGAACATCCGACCCGCCGCGTAGCGGGTCACCGACCGCCGCGCCGGGGCGCGCCGCCCTCCCCGGCGCGGCCGCTGGGACAGCAGGTTCGCCCCAGGTGGCGCTATCTTGCGATCGGATCAGGCATCGAGAACCAGTGGTTCGGCCGGCACGGCGATGCACGGCAGAGCCTCACCGGCCGCGAGCGGTGCATTGGGCGCGTGCAGGTAGCGGACGGCGCCGGAAAGGACGCGCGTAACGCAGGTGCCGCAGCTGCCGGCGCGACAACCGAAGTCGATCGCAACGGCGTGCTCCTCGGCGAGCTCGAGGAGCGGAGCATCGCAGCGTTGCCACAGCGCCGTCACTCCGGATCGAGCGAACGTCACATCGATGCCGCAATCGGGCTGCTTGGCCGGTCCGCGCACCGCCCGCTTGATCGTCGCGGGGCCGAACGCCTCGAAATGCACCCGCTCCGCCGGCACGCCCCACGCGTCGAGGCCCTGGGTGACGGCTTCCATCATCGCCGGCGGCCCGCAGACGTAGAAATGATAGCCATTCGACGGCAGCAACCGCCGCATGGCCGCCACATCGATGTGGCCGACCTGAACGCCAGCGCCATCCCCCGCTCGTGCCGCCCGGCTGTAGAAGAAATGCAGATGAACGTTCGGATGCCGCCCGGCGATCTCCTCCAGCCGCGTCTTCATGATCTGCTCGCGCTCATCGCGGATGCCATGGAACAGCCATGTCTCGCGCGGCGATCCCTTTGCCACGATGCTCTGCAACATGCTGAGCAGCGGCGTGAGGCCGATACCCCCGCCGACCAGGACCAGCGGCTGATCATGCGCCTCAAGGTCGATGGTGAAATTGCCCGCCGGAGCCTTCACATCGAGACGGTCGCCGACCGTCAGTCGATCGTGGAAGTAGCTCGACACGAGGCCGCTCGCTGCTTGCGGCTCGCCCGCCCGCGGCCCGATCCGCTTGATGGTGATGCGATAGTGCTCCGCACTCGGAGCATCGGACAGCGAATAGGACCGGATCGCCGGCTTCGCGCCATCGGGCAGGCGCGGCCGAACGGTCAGGAACTGGCCTGGAGCATAGGACGGCAGCGGCTTGCCATCCTCGGGCACGAGGTAAAACGAGGCGACGCTGTCATTCTCGCGCACCTTCTCTTTGAGCGTAAACGGGCGAAAGCCGCGCCATGCCGGGGCCGGCGCCGCCGCGTCGCCCTGCTCCGCCCCTGCCGACACCCGTGAGAGCTGCTCCTTGAAATAGTCCCGCCAGTCGTCCGGCAGTGCCGCCACGCTGACGATGCGGGCAAGCGCCGCCACGTCGGTCTTGTCGCGGGCATAGAGCCGCGTGATCTCCGCGACGGGCAGCACATCCGCAGCGCGCTCAATCAGCGTGATCGGATCTCCCGCTTCGATCCCGCCTTCCTCGAGCACGGCGCAATAAAAGCCGGTGCGCGCGCTCTTGAGGAACCGCTTGATCACGTCGTCCCGGCCAAACCTGAGGCCGAGCTTGTAGCAGGGCAGGCGCGGTTGGGTGACGATGACCTCGCTCGAGCCGATCCGAAAGCGGTCGCCGACGCTGACGGCATCCTCCAGCAGACCCTCGATGGTCAGATTCTCGCCGAACATGCCCCAGGGCAGCGCCATGTCCGGATACTCGCGCCAGAAGGCGTAGTGCTCCGCGGGGTAGAGATAGACCGCCTTGTCCCGGCCGCCGTGGACGGAGAGGTCAGCCTGGCGGTCGCCGTCGAGGTTGAGGGAGCGCAGCGTGATCCGATGCGCCACGGGCTCCTTGAAGATCCCGGTCGAGACGGCCCGGCCCTTCCACTCCACCGTGCGCGGCAGACCCACGTTGACGGAGACGACCCTCATCGGCGGCTGGCTGTCCATGGCACCGGCTCCCCATGCCATCCGCTCCCGTGTCGAAGCCGGGCAAGCCTAAGCGAGATTCCAGCCCAGCGCAGCTCACAAACCCGCGCCGCTGCGATCGATCACCCGTCATCCCGCGGCGATCGACTGCTGGCCGATGATGCAGATGCGCAATTGGTCCTCCTCAACCAACAACGACGGCCGCCCGCCGGGGCCCGCATCGAGGCGCTTCGCTCAGCCGGTCGAAGTGACGGGGTTCGGTGAATCCTCGACCGTTACCGAGAAGGACAGCCCGTCGTAGATCTCGGCGAGCGACAGCTCGATGCCGAACGCTTCCAGGGCCAGGACCGAATCGGGACCCTCGATCTCCTCGAAGCGCCAGCCGCGCCTGCTGCGCGTGTAGACTTCGACTCGCGCCGCGTCCTGGGCGATTAAGATGTTGTGACGGAGGCTTGCCAGGCGCTGGTAGTCGCGTCGCTTGTCGGTCCGGTCCAAAAGCTCGGTTGCGGGCGAGAGGATCTCGAAGATCGCGACCGGTGCGGTAACGTAGTTTCGGCCTTCGCGGCCACAGGTGACGCTGGCATCGGGAAAGCGTCCGGTGCGCTCGTCGATCCGCACCAGCAGATCGCTGCCGTTCGGCTTGACGGGCCGCCGCGCAGGCGACGCTTGAGCGCAGCGAGGAGATTGACCTGGATGTCGTTGTGATCCTCGCTGCCGCCCGCCATCATCACGAGACGGCCGCCCACGAACTCGTAGCGCTCGCGCTGGCCCAGCACCCAGGCGAGGAAGTCGTCGACGTCGGCGAGCACCGGCTGTGGTGCGGCGGTGGCTTCGGACATGATTACGTTAGATAGCGCGTTTCGGTCGAAGCTGACACCTGTCGCCGCGGCGAGGAAGGTCGCGCGGAAGATGAGGAGCTAAGTGTCAGCGGCTGCCATGGCATCCAAGTTTCGTCCGCGCGATGCTTCAGCTGGTTGACCGCCTCAACTCGCGGCCCACGGGTCGATAAGGGTGATGCCCAGGCCCGCGAAGTGCCGGGTATTCCGGGTCGCGAGGGTCGCGCGCCGGCAGCTCACGATTCCGGCGATCTGGGCGTCCCGGATCTCCACCGCGCGCCCCGCCTTCTGTCCTCGGGCCGCAATCAATGCCGCCTGCTGCGCGGCACGCTGCTCGAAGGGGCAGCACGCGACCCTCGAAATCCTCGTCCAGCGCGCGGGCGAAGGCGTCCTCGAGCCGTCTTCGCCGACGCCCTGGCGGCAGCAACTCCAGGCCGAAATGGACCTCGAACACCGTCACCGCAGTGATCCAGACCGATTCCGCCGGCTGGCGGTCCAGCCACGCGGTCACCATGGGATCGGCGTCCTTGCGCATGAGGGCGGACACCACGTTGGTGTCGAGAACGATCATTCCTCGAAGGTTGCGGGTCGCGCGGGCTCGCCCCTCAGCTCCGCCACCTCATCCTCGAGCCCGATCCCGGCGAAGCGCGCTCGCAGGCGGCTGCCGAGCGGTCCTTTGGCTCTGGATTCGTCGCTGACCGCGTTGCGGAGGATCTCACGGACCTCTTCCTCGGTGCTGCGACCGTGGCGCCGGGCCCGAAGCTGCAGCCGGATCTTGACGTCGTCCTCGAGATTGCGAACCAAGAGCTGGGCCATCGTTCTCCTCGTCTCGATATCATGATATCGCATCTCTGAGAGCTCGTTCAAGCTCCTCGATCGTTGTCGCGAATCGAGCTTTCCGGCCCGCCCTAACGGTCCCTTGGGTCGAGGGCGTCGCGCAGGCCGTCGCCGATGAAGTTGAAGCAGAACAGCGTGACCGCGAGGAAGCTCGCCGGGAAGATCAGCATCCAGGGCGCGCTCTCCATCTGGGCGGCGCCCTCGGAGATCAGCACGCCCCAGGAGGTGAGCGGCTCCTGCACGCCGAGGCCGAGGAAGGAGAGGAAGCTCTCGATCAGGATCACCTGCGGCACGGTGAGGGTGACGTAGACGATCACGGGCCCGAGCACGTTCGGGATGACGTGTCGGCTCACGATCCTGCGGTTCGAGACCCCCGCGGCGCGCGCCGCCTCGATGAACTCCTTGGCCTTCACCGAGAGCGTCTGGCCGCGCACGATCCGCGCCATGGTCAGCCATTCGACCGCGCCGATCGCGATGAAGATCAGGAAGATGTGGCGGCCGAACACGACCATCAGCAGGATCACGAAGAACATGAACGGCAGCGAGTACATGACGTCGACGAAGCGCATCATGAGATTGTCGATCGTGCCGCCGACGTAGCCGGCGATGGCGCCCCAGGTGACGCCGATCACCAGGCTGACGCCGGTCGCGAGGATGCCAACCAGCAGCGACACGCGGGCGCCATAGAGGGTGCGCACGAACAGGTCGCGGCCGTTGCCGTCGGTGCCGAACCAGAAGGCGTTGGCGAAGTCGGGCGGCGCCTGGATGCGGTCCCAGTAGATCTCGTCGTAGGGGTGCGGGCTCAGGAGCGGCGCAAACAGCGCGAGCAGCGCTATGATCGTCAGGATGACCATCGAGACCACGGCGGCGCGGTTGCGGAAGAGCCGCCGGCGCGCATCCTGCCAGAGCGAGCGTCCCTCGATGGCGCCGGGCGCGCCGAGCGCCTCAGGGCGGAGCGCGAGTCTCATCGCTGCTTCACCTTCGGATCGAGCAGGCCATAGAGCAAATCGACCAGCAGATTCAGGGCGATGATCAGCACCGCGTAAGCGATCACCGTCCCCATCACCAGCGTGTAGTCGCGATTCAGCGCCCCCTGGACGAAATATCGGCCCATCCCGGGGATGCCGAAGATGGTCTCGATGACCACCGAGCCGGTCACCACCTGCGCGGTCGCCGGGCCGAGATAGGAGACCACGGGCAGGAGCGCGCCCTTCAGCGCATGCCGCACGACCACCAGCTGCTCGCGCAGCCCCTTGGCCCGCGCCGTGCGGACGTAGTTGGTGTGCAGCACCTCGATCATGCTGCCGCGGGTCAAGCGCGCGATGTAGGCGATCTGCGGCAGTGCCAGCGCAATCACCGGCAGGATCAGGTTGCGCGGCGCGCCGTTGTTCCAGCCCGCGACCGGCAGCCAGCTGAGGTAGACCCCGAAGATCAAGGTAAGGAGCGGCGCCATGACAAAGTTCGGGATCGTGATCCCGGTCATCGCCGTGGCCATGACCGCGTGATCGAAGCCGCTGTTCTGGCGGAGCGCGGCGAGCGTGCCGAGCGTGATGCCGACCAGGACCGCGAGCAGGATCGCGATGCCGCCGACCCTGAGGCTCGCCGGAAAACCGGTCGCCAGCAGCTCGGCGACCGTGAAGTCGCGGTACTTGAACGACGGCCCGAAATCGCCGTGCAGAATGCCGAGCAGATAGTCGCGGTACTGCAGAATCAGCGGCTGATCAAGATTGTACGCCTTGAGCACGTTCCTCTCGATCTCGACCGGCAACGCGCGCTCGCGGTCGAACGGCCCGCCGGGGGCGATGCGCATCATGAAGAAGGCAATGGTGATGATGACCAGCAGGGTCGGGATGCTGGTCAGGATGCGGCGGGTGACGTAAGCGCCCACGGCCTCGACCTGGCGCCGGCGGAGCGGCCGGGGCCGTCCCGCCGGCGCCGCAAGCCGCTCAGCGCTCGACGGTCAGGAAGCGGGTGCGATGGATGTCCTTGGTGTTGTCGACCCAGCCCTTGACCGAAGGCGCGACCAGATTCTTCGAGACATAGTAGTAGATCGGGACGTTGGGCATGTCGTCCATCGCGATCGCTTCGGCCTGACGCAGCAGATCGGCGCGCGCGTGGAGGTCGGCGGTCTTGGAAGCCTCGCCCATCAGACGATCGTACTCCGAGTTGGCGTAGGCGGCGTAGTTCAGGACGCCGGTCGCGCTGTCCATCAGGTAGAGGAAGTTCTGGGCGTCGTTGTAGTCGGCGATCCAGCCGGCGCGCGCCACCTGAAAATTGCCCTCCTGCAGGTCCTTGTAATGGACCTTCACCTCGGTGTTGAACAGCTCGGTCTCGACGCCGAGCTGCTTCCACATGTTGGCGACCGCGATCGCGATCTTCTTGTGGTTCTCGGAGGTATTGTAGCTCAGCTGGATCTTCAACGGCTTGTCAGGACCGTAGCCGGCCGCGGCGAGCAGCTCTTTGGCTTTGGCCAGGCGCTCCTGGTACGGCATATCCTTCCAGCTTACGTAGGCCGGCTCGCCGTAGTTGCCCGTACCGGGCGGCACGAAGCTGTAGGCGGGCAGCTCGCCGGTACGCAGGACCTTGTCGGTGATCGCCTCGCGGTCGATCGCCATGGCGAGCGCCTCGCGCACCGCCTTGTTGTCGAACGGCGGCTTGCGCAGATTGAAGACGTAATAGTAGATGCCGAGGTAGGGCGAGATGTGGGTCGCCTCCGGCAGGTTCGCCTTCAGCCAGTCGATCTGATCGGACGCGAAGTCATATTGCACGTCGATCTCGCCGGCGCGAAACCGCTTGGTCGCCGCGTTGCGCTCTTCCGCCGGGTAGAAGTAAACGGTGTCGATCGAGACATTGCCGGCGTCATAGAACTTGTCGTTCTTGACCGACTTGACGTAGGTGTTCGGCACCCATTCGACCACCGTGTAGGGCCCGTTGCCCACGATGTTGCCTGGCTTGACCCAGTCGTCGCCGAGCGCCTCGACCTTGTGCTTGGGCAGCGGGAAGGCGGTGTAGTGGGTCAGCTGTTCGATGAAATACGAGGTCGGCCCCTCGAGGGTGATCTCGAGCGTCTTGGGATCGATCGCCCGTACGCCGAGCTGATCCATGCCCTTCATTGCGCCCTCGTTGAGGGGCTTGGCATTCTTGATCGTGTACAGGAGCGAGGCGTATTCGGCGGCGGTCGCGGGATCGAGGATGCGCCGCAAGGCGAACACGAAATCGTCGGCGGTCACCGGCACCCCGTCCGACCAGGTGTGATCGCGCAGCTTGAAGGTGTAGACCAGGCCGTCGTCGCTCACCGTCCAGCTCTCGGCGGCGCCCGGGATCACGCTGCCGTCGGCCGCCTCGGTGGTCAGCCCCATGAACATGTCGCCGACGATCCGGTTCTCCCATGTCCCCGACACATGGTGCGGATCGAGCGAATCGGGCTCGCCGGCATTGGCGATGCGAAGCTCGCCCGCGGCGAGCGCGGGCGCGCTGCTCAGGCTCAGGGCCAAGGCTGCGGCGCAGCCTAGGATAGCGACCCGTGCGTCCAGTCGATCGAACCACATGACAGCCTCCTCTGGTTCTGCCGGGCGATGTCCGTTCGGACCCATGCTGGCCTTAGAGCCTAGCACGCCGGCCTGCGCTCACAACCGAAAAGCTCAGGCGTCCGGAGCCGGGAGCGGCACCTGGGGGAAGCGCGCCCGGCGTTCGATATCGTCGAGCGGCATGTGCGTGCGCACGTAGCGCCTCGACGCATCGAGGGTGGGCTGATGGTCCCAGGCGGTCCGCCGGCCGAGGGCGAGGGCCGGCGCGATCACCCGGCGGCGGCGCTGGCTCGCCAGCACCGCGTCGTGGAGCTGCTGCGCGTCCCAGCGCCGCTCGATATCGCTTCGAAAGGCGCGGCACCGTGCGGCGTGCGCGGGCCGTCCGGCCAGATTGTCGAGCTCGTGCGGATCGGCTTCGAGATCGTAGAGCTGATCCGGATCCGGCGCGCTGTGGATGAACTTGAAGCGGCCCTCGCGGAGCATGAAACAGGGCGCGATCGCGCCCTCGGCCAGATATTCGGCGACCACGACCTGCCGACTGACGGCGCCGCCTTCGAGCGCGGGCCTCAGGCTCGCGCCATCACTCGGCAGGGCGAGCTCGGGCAGGGCACCTCCGTGGGCCAGTTCGAGCACGGTCGGGAACAGATCGAGCAGCGAGACCGGCGTCGCCACACGGCGGGCCGCGAACCGCCCCGGCGCGTGCACGATCAACGGCACCCGGGCCGAAGGCTCCAGGAACGACATCTTGTACCAGAGGCCGCGCTCGCCGAGGAAATCGCCGTGATCCGAGGTCAGCACGACGATCGTGTCGCCCTCGAGTCCGCCTGCCCGCAGCGCCGCAAGGACCTCGCCGATCCGGTCGTCGACATAGGAGATCATGCCGTAGTAGGCGCGCCGCGCCGCCCGGATGCGCTCTTCGCTCTGGCGGTATGCGCCCATGGCCGACATCTGGTGCAGGCGTCGGCTGTGCGCATCGAGGCGATCGAACGGGATCTCGGGGACGCTCGGCAGGTCGATCTCGATCCCCTCGTAGCGCGCCCAGCAAGCATCGCTGATCGTGTATGGATCGTGCGGCTGGGTGAACGAGACGACGAGGCAAAACGGTGCCGGCTCGCGCGCCAGGTCGTACAGCCAGCGGGTCGCGGCGAAGGCGACCTCCTCGTCGTAGTCGATCGAGTTGTTGCGCACGCAGGGGCCTGCCTGCACGACCGAGAGCATCGAATGGTACCAGGACGGGCGGTGCTCCGGACGCGACCAGTCCGGCGTCCAGTCGAAGTCGGCCGGGTAGATGTCGGTGGTGATCCGCTCCTCGAAACCGTGCAGCTGGTCCGGACCGACGAAGTGCATCTTGCCGGCGAGACAGGTGCGATAGCCGGCGAGGCGCAGATGGTGCAGGAAGGTCGGAACCGCCGCCGGGAACTCGGCGGCATTGTCGAACACGCCGCTGCGGGACGGCAGTTGCCCCGCCAGCAGGGCCGCGCGCGAGGGCGCGCAGAGCGGGCTCGGGCAATAGGCGGCATCGAACACGACGCCGCTTTGGCCGAGCGACAGAATGTGCGGCGCCTTGGCGATCGCATGGCCGTAGACCGGCAGCGCCCGGGCCGCCAGCTGGTCGGCGATCAGGATCAGGAAATTGGGCTGGCCCGCGCGCATGAGATCGCCTCCGCAGTGCGTCGTCCAGCCGGTTCGACGCCTCCGTCTGCGTCGATGTCAACCCCGTAGCCGGAGTTGCGCCGCGCGCCAAGCTCCCCGCCGGCGCAATCCGTCAGCGGATCGGCACGGCTCCAGCGCTCAGAAATACCGCTCCGGAATCGTGATGATGTCACCCGGCAACACCTCGGTGTCCGGTCGCGCCGACGACAAGATACACGTGCCGCGATCGATCGTGATGCCGGATTGATTGCCCCGATAGGTGTAGCCGCCGGCGAGGGCGACGGCATTGGTCACGGTCATGCCGTCCCGGTATTCGTAGCTGCCGGGCTTGCTGGCCTCGCCCAGCACGTAGATCGATCGATGAGTGAGCAGCTGGACGCTGACCTGTGGGTCGACCAGATATTGGTCTGCCTTCAGCCGAATCTGGATCTCGTTTTCGAGCTGCCGCGTGGTCAGGCCGCCGGCCTTGATTTCACCGACCAGGGGCAGCGCCAGGTAGCCCTCGCCATCGAGCGTGAACTTGCCCGACATGTCGTCCTGACGAAACACGGTTATCTGGACCTCATCGGCCGACCCCAGCTTGTAGCCGGTCAGACCGCTCTGCTCCGGAGGCAAGGTATCACAGGACGGCTTGCTGGAGGTCGAGCACGCCGCGAGAAAGCCCATGCCGAGGGCGAGCAGAACCAGCGCCCTCATGAGCCGGGACGATGGCCGCGCTGCGAGGGCACCGGCGGAAAAGGCAGCGCGGCGGCAATGAAGACGAAGAGGACCATGGATGACCATCCGACCGAGCATGGACAAACACCGAGCAACCGCGATCGCGACGTCGATCGCCGCGAGCAACAACCACATATCAAACCAAAAAGCGAGATGTCTGAAAACCTCATTGGTTCACGATCGGTATCGGCGGAGTGAGTCGGTTCGGAGCGCCCGCGCAGGCACCGCTCGATGCCATCAGCAACCTCGGCCGGGGTGTACATGATCGAGGCAGCCAGGCGCGCAGATCGCTACCCGGCGTCGCCCGGACCAGCGCTTCCCGAACGAGGTCGCCGGGTTCCTGCCGACGACTGGTGAGCGCACAAGCGTGGGAAAGCGGGCCTGCGAGCGGTTTGCCGAGACGGTCAGCGACGACTTGGGGCGCCGGGGCGCACTCCTGCGACCTTGTGTCCCATACCAGGCTCCCCTCGCCAGCTAGGTGGCTGTGGCGCCTGGCCCGTCCAGCCAGGCGGGGTCACGCTCGAGCACCGGCAGCGGGCCCGGCTCCCGCTCGACCTGCGGCAGCGCCGCGAGCAGGCCGCGGGTATAGGGATGGCGGGCGCGCTGCAGTTCACTCGCCCGGCAGGTCTCCACCACGCGGCCGGCGTACATGATCAGCACCCGGTCACAGAACGAGGCGACCAGGTTCAGGTCGTGGCTGATGAAGATCAGGCCGAGGCCGCGCTCGGTGACCAGATCGTCGAGGATCGCCAGGACCTGCATCTGCACCGTGACGTCGAGCGCGGAGGTCGGCTCGTCGGCGATCAGGATGTCCGGTTCGGCAACGAGCATCATGGCGATCATGACGCGCTGGCCCATCCCGCCCGAGACCTCGTGCGGGTAGCAGCCGAACACCCGCTCGGGGTCGCGGATCTTGACCGCGGCCAGCATCTCGAGCGCGCGCCGTTCGGCCTCGGCGCGCGACGCGCGGCCGTGAGCGCGGTACGCCTCGCGGATCTGCCGGCCGACGGTCATCACCGGATTGAGCGAGAACTTCGGATCCTGCATGACCATCGTAATCCGCCGGCCGCGGACCTCGCGCATGGTGGCCTCGTCGGCCGCCAGCAGATGGATGCCGTCGAAGATCAGCCTCTCGGCGGTGACCACGCCGGGCCGCGGCACCAGGCGGAGGATTGCGCGCCCGATGGTCGACTTACCGGAGCCGGATTCGCCGACGATGCCGAGCTTCTCGCGGCCGAGCGTGAACGAGACGCCACGCACCGCCTCGATCACCCGCGCGGGCGTCGGGTAGCGGACCCAGAGGTTCTGGACGATCAGGCTCGCGGTCATGGAACGGAGCTTAGCCCCACTTGTCCGCGACCGCCTAGGAGGTGACACGACGCCGCGCGGGACGGCGCGGCGCGCGCCCATGGGCCTCAGGGACGGCGGTCGGCTCGCCCGGTTGCGGGAGCCGCCCCGGCCGGTGGCGCCGCCGCGCCCGGCGCCCGAGTCGGATCGGGGCGCTGATTCCACTCGGCGATCAGGGCATCCAGGGCCTGGAGCGGCTTGGTCTCGCCGTCAACGGCGGCTGGTGCGGCCGGCGCGGCCGCGTCTGCGGGCTCGCTCTGCCCGAGCGGGGCGGGGCCGGGCAGCTGCGCGATTGCCCCGACCACGCGAGAGCCGGCCAGCCCCGCCGCCCATCCGAGGGCCCGGTCGCCGGCCCATTCGAGCCTTTGTGCGCGGACCAGGACGAGGCCAAGGATCAGGACCACGACGATCGCTGCGGCGAGCGCGAGGAGCGAGATGCCGCGTCCGCGCCGGCCACGCACCGCGACCCGCCTCGTGGCCGTCAGCGCCGGCCGGAGGGGCACTTCCAGGGCGCTCGCCGGGGGCTCCAGGTGCTCGGATGTGATCCGCTCGCTCAGGCCCATCCGCTC
>JBKPDM010000467.1:0-11822 GCA_046727895.1 Pseudomonadota bacterium
TCCTCGGGCCGCTCGTCGAGGTCCTCGAAGACCTCCGGGCGATAGGAGGCCAACTCACGGGCGGCTTCGAGACGGGCGTTGCGGCCACGCTGCAGAAGGCGCGCTTCTTCGACGCGGCGCTGAAGCTTCTCGCGGCGGCGGCGGAGCGATTCGTGGATCGCCGCCGGCGAGGACGCGAGACGGCGTTGCAGGATCTGGAGCGCGAAGCCGACGTTCTGTCGCCGCTGATCGCCCTCGTCGAGGCGCTCGGCGCGGTTCATCTCCTCGCGCACGTATTCGGTAACCGCCTCATAGAGCGCCGCCTCGTCCGCCGACAGCCGGTAGTTGACGGTATAGGCCCGGCGCTCCGGAAACAGCGGCCGGCCCTCGAAGGTCTTGAGCTCCTCCTTGGTCAGGCGGCGCAGCATGTCGCTGACGTCGGCGGTATGCACGCCCCCGCGAAACCGGCCCTCGAAGCGGTCGCCGTCGAGCAGCGCCATGAACAGCTGGAAGTCGGCCTCCTTGCCGCTGTGCGGGGTCGCCGTCATCAGCAGGAAATGCCGGGCGCGACCGGAGAGCCGCTGGCCGAGCTGGTAACGCTTGGTGTACTTGACCTCGCCGAAGTAGGTGGCCGACATGCGATGCGCTTCGTCGCAGATCACGAGATCCCACTCGCGCGCGGCGAACAGCTTCGCCTGGAGGTCCTCGTTGCGGCTGAGCATGTCGAGGCGCGCGATCCAGAGGCCCGTCTCGTCGAAAGGGTTACCGGTGCGGCTCGCCTCGATCCGATCGCGAGTGAGGATGGCGAATTCGAGGTGGAACTTCTCGGCGAGCTCGTCCTGCCATTGCTCGACCAGGTTGCCGGGCGCGACCACGAGGCAGCGCTCGAGGTCGCCGCGGATCAGCAGTTCCTTGACCAGGAGCGCCGCCATGATGGTCTTGCCCGCGCCGGGGTCATCGGCGAGAAGGAAGCGCAGGGGCTGGCGCGGCAGCATCTCGCCGTAGACCGCGGTGATCTGGTGGGGCAGCGGCTCGATCAGCGACGTCGACAGCGCCAGGTAAGGGTCGAACAGGTAGGCCAGCCGGATGCGCTGGGCCTCGGACGCCAGCCGGAACAAGTAGCCATCACCGCCGAACGACCACGCCCGACCCGATCCAACCAGCTCGAGCGACGCCTCGGCGCTGCGATAGACCAGCCGGTTGCGAACCATCCCGCTCGGCTCCTCGAAGGTGACCTTGACCGCCTGGTCGCCGAACCACTCGACCTGGACGACCTTCGCCGCTGTGCCGGCTACGAGGCCGCGCACCGATGCTCCGGGGATCAGCTGCTCGAGGCGGCTCATGAGCGCACACCGCGATGGTTGAACCGGCATTAGCACTGCTGCCATCGGCGGCGCAACGTTCGCCGAAGTCCGATGGCATCCGCTCACGTCCGATGCCGAGCGCCATCCGGGGTGCGGTGCAACGAGAACTGACCGTGGATGTAAGTGCGATATTTCGACGGTGCGCTGCAGCGCGCAGCGAGTAAAGTTGCTGCTCGGCTGTTAGCAGTCCGGAATGCCCGGCAGACCACTTATCGGGTAAATTTTGGGGAAGATATCCGGCGTCGAGGCGGCGCTCTGCCTGAAACCCGCAGCTTTGCTTGGCGTCCCCTAGGGGACTCGAACCCCTGTTTTCGCCGTGAGAGGGCGACGTCCTGGACCGCTAGACGAAGGGGACGCGGCGGGCGGGACCCGCCCTATGTAGAAGGGCAGCCCGGACAAATCAAGCGCGCGCCGGCCGCTCACCGGGCGCGTCGCAGCGCGCCCACCAGCTCGATCTGGCTCGACCAGAGAAAAGCGTCGATCGGCCGGACCCAGGCGAGGCGATAACCGCCCTCGGCCAGAATGCGGGCATCTCGCGCAAAGCTGGCCGGATGGCAGGAGACCAGGGCGACCCTCGGGAACCGGGCCGCGGCCAGCCTGGCCGCCTGAGCGGCCGCCCCGGCGCGTGGCGGATCGAGGATCAGGGCGTCGAACCGATCGAGCTCGGCGGCGGCAAGCGGCGCCCGCTCGAGATCGCGGACCTCGGTCGTGATCCGCGAGCCGAAGCCCGCCCGCCCGGCCGCCTCGCGCAGCGCCCCGAGCATCGCGCCGTCGGCATCGACTGCCCGGACTACACCGCCTGCGGCCGCCAGGGGCAGGCCGAGGGTGCCGCAGCCGGCGAACAGATCGGCGATCCGTCGGGCGTCGCCGATCGCATCGACCACCGCGGCCCGGATTGCGGCTTCGGCAAATTCGGTCGCTTGCAGAAAGGCGCCGGGCGGCGGTTCCACGGTCACCTCGGCAAAGCGTACCTGCACCGGCCGCCGGATCACGAGCGGCTCGGCCGGCGTCCGCGGCGCGGCGCGCCAGGCCACGCGCGCCAGGTCGTGGCGCGCGCCGAATGCGGCCAATGTCTCGCGATCGGCAAGGTCAGGCCCGAGCGGTGCGGTGAGCAGCAGATCGAGGCCGCTCGCGCTCGCCATGATGTCCAGCTCACCGCCGCGCCGGCTCAGGCCGAGGCGCACGATCAGCGCGCGCAGCGATGGCAGCAACCCCACGATCTCGGGCAACGCCACCGGACATTGGGTGATCCCGATCAGCTCGTGGCCGGAGCGGACGCGGAAGCCGAGCCGGGTCCCCGCGGCTCGAGGTGCGAAGGCCAGGCGGATGCGCCGGCGGCTCGCGGGCGGCGTGATCTGCGGCGCCTCGACGATGACATCGGCGAGGCCCCGGCGGGCGAGCGCCTGGCTCACCTGCCGTCGCTTCCAGGTGGCGTAGTCGGCGGCCGGCAGGTGCTGCAGCTGACAGCCGCCGCAGCGCCCGAAATGGGCGCAGGGCGGTCGCGCCCGCGCCGCCTCGCAGAGCCACGCCGTCGGTTCGGCGGCGAAGCCCTCGTTGCCGCGGCGAGCAGTGATCCGGACCTCGAGCCGATCGCCCGGCAGGGCAAGCGGCACGAACACTTTTGCGCCATCGAGCCGGGCGATGCCGTCGCCGCGCGCCCCGACCTCCTCGATCGCCACCTCAACCAGGTCGCCGATGCCGGGCGTCATCGCGCGCTCAGTCTTCGGGCTGGAGCCAGAGCAGGCTCAGGCGCTCGCCGGTCAGCGGGTTGATCACGAGCAGAAACTGCCGGCCGGAATCGGCGGCGCCGAGCAGGATCAGTCGCTGGCCATCGGCCACGATCTGCTCGACCCTGGCGCCCCTGGGCAAGGCGAGCGTCGCGGGTTCAACCCGGGCGGGGCGGCGCTCGGTGCCGGAGCGGGTCAGGACCAGGACCACGAGCAGCGCGGTGCCGACCAGCAAAGCGGCCCCGCCGGCGATCACAAAGGCCTTGAGCAGGCGCGGGATGTTGTCCACCTTATCCGCCGATGCCGCATCGGACCCTGACCGTGATCGCCGACCCGGACGACGCCGGCCAGCGCCTGGACAAGTTCCTCGCCGGCCGACTGCCGGAACTCTCGCGCGCCCGTCTGCAGGCCTTGCTCGGAGCCGGCGAAGTGCGCCGCGATGGCGACCTGATAACCGAGGGGGCGAGCCGGGTCAAACCGGGGCAGCGCTTCACGGTCGGCCTGCCGGAGCCGGAGCCCGCCCGGCCCGCGCCCGAAGCTCTGCCGCTCGACGTCCTCTACGAGGACGAGCACCTGCTGGTCCTCGACAAGCCGGCCGGTCTGGTGGTCCATCCGGCACCGGGTCACGCCCGCGGCACCCTGGTCAACGCGCTCCTCGACCATTGCCGGGATGCGCTTTCGGGCATCGGCGGCGTGGCGCGGCCGGGCATCGTGCACCGCCTCGACAAGGACGCGAGCGGCCTGATGGTGGTCGCCAAGCATGACCGGGCGCACGTGCGCCTGGCAGCGCAGTTCAGCGTCCACCAGATCGAGCGGGTCTACCAGGCGATCGTCTGGGGCGTGCCGCCGCGCCCGGCCGGCTCGATCGACCGGCCGATCGGGCGCCATCCGCACGAGCGCAAGCGCATGGCCGTAGTCGAGGGCGGCAAGCGGGCTTTGACCCACTACCGTCTCGAGGAAGCCGCGGGCAGCCTTGGCGCGCGCCTTCAGCTCACGCTCGCCACCGGTCGTACCCATCAGATCCGGGTTCACCTCGCCTCGCTCGGTCTCGGCATCATCGGCGATCGGCTCTATCGGCCGCGCCGCCGGATCGAGCCCGGCCCCGAGCTCGGGCAGTGCCTGGCCGACTTCGGCCGCCTCGCGCTGCATGCGCGCGTGCTGGGCTT
Organism: Pseudomonadota bacterium; assembly: GCA_046727895.1. GTDB lineage: Bacteria > Pseudomonadota > Alphaproteobacteria > Geminicoccales > Geminicoccaceae > DATAOG01. The sequence continues at coordinate 4,237 of JBKPDM010000467.1, forward strand.
CGAGCACCCGATGAGTGGTGCCGCGCTCCGGTTCGAGCGCCCGGCACCGGCCGAATTCGACCGGCTTTTCGGAGCCTTGAGAGCGGAACTGACCCGTTTACGTTACGTTAACCATAGTGAGCGCAAGCTGCCGGCATAGCTAGCATTCGCACCGGCACTGGATTTTCCGCCCCTGAATCAGGTATGATTCCGTCGCCCGGCTTCGGAGAGCAATGACTTTGGCCCACTTTCTGACGGTCCCTGCGGAGGGATCGAGCCTTGCGCGTTATCTCGACGAGATCCGGCGCTTTCCGATGCTGGAGCCGGACGAGGAGTTCGTGCTCGCCAAGCAGTGGCAGGAGCACGGCGACGTCGAGGCGGCGCACCGGCTGGTGACCAGCCATCTCAGACTGGTGGCCAAGATAGCCATGGGCTATCGCGGCTACGGCCTGCCGCTGAACGAGATCATCTCGGAGGGCAATGTCGGGCTGATGCAGGCGGTCAAGCGGTTCGACCCGGACCGCGGCTTTCGCCTCGCCACTTATGCCATGTGGTGGATCCGCGCCGCCATTCAGGAATACATCCTGCACTCCTGGTCGCTGGTCAAAATGGGCACCACGGCGGCGCAGAAGAAGCTGTTCTTCAATCTGCGCAAGCTGAAGGGACAGATGCAGGCGATCGACGAGGGCGACCTGCATCCCGAGACTGTCAAGAAGATCGCCGAGCATCTCGACGTCACCGAGAGCGAGGTGGTCGAGATGAACCGCCGGCTCGAAGGCGGCGACCATTCGCTGAACGTGCCCCTTAGGGTCGACAGCGAGACGGAATGGCAGGACTGGCTGGTCGACGAGAGCGCGAGCCAGGAGACCGCGGTGGTCGAGGCCGACGAGTACGATCACCGCCTGTCGCTTCTGCATCGGGCGATGACCGTGCTGAGCGAGCGCGAGCGCCATATCCTGACCGAGCGGCGCCTCAAGGATCAGCCGACGACCCTCGAGGAGCTGAGCGCGCACTACGACATCTCGCGCGAACGCGTGCGCCAGATCGAGGTGCGCGCGTTCGAAAAGCTGCAGCGGGCGATGAAGTCGCTCGAAGCCGAGCAGGCGGCCAATGCCGTCGCCACCCTGCCGCAAGCGCGCGAACAGGCGGCCCGCCGCCCGTCGATCTAAGCGCGACCCCTACGGCCGGCCGCGGGCCGTCCCGCGAGGCGAACAGCCACCCGCAGGCGGATGGGCGGGGCTTCCAATGGCGACCCGCGGTCTCAGTGCGGCTTTGCGCGCCGGCCAGACACGCCTGGCGACCGTCAGCATGTTCTCGCCCAGGATCTTGCGCACGTCGGCCTCGGCGTAGCCCATGCCGAGCAGGCCCAGGGTGATCTCGGGAAATTGCTCGGGGACGGCAATCTTCATCTCGGGTCCGTCCTTGCCATAGCCGTGCGCCGGCGGAAACCACCAGGCACGATCGAACCCCGGCGGATCCTGGTCCAGCCCAAGATCGTATTCGTAGTCGAGGCCGAGGCCGACGTGATCCGCGCCAACCCGCTGCACCAGATAGTCGATGTGGCGCAGAATCGCCGGCGTGCCCGCGTCAGGGTCGCCGAGGAACCGCCCGATGCCATTGACGCAGACGACGCCGCCGGTAGCCACGCAGGCGTGGATCTGGTCGTCGCGGACGTTGCGCCCGTTGTCGGCGAGCGCTCGCGGATTGGCGTGGCTGTAAATCACCGGCGCCTCCGAGAGCGCCATGATGTCAAGGCTGGTCCGGTAGCCGGTGTGCGAGCAGTCCATGAGCATGCCGGCGGCATTGATCGCCGCGACGATCCGCCGGCCGAGGGCTGAGAGCGGCACGTCGGCGTCGTAGCAGCCGCCGCCAATAGCGTTGTTGCGATTATAGGCCAGATGGATCTGGCGGACGCCGAGGTCATAGAACAGCTGCACCGTCTCGGGCCGCCCGCCGAGCGGCACCCCGCCCTCGAGGTCGAAGCCGACGGCGAGCTTGCCCTCGGCCTTGGCGCGCTCGACGTCGCTCGCGTCGTCGACCGCGACGAAGCGCTCGGGCCGGGCGCGCAACTGGGCGCGGAAGCTCGCGAGCGTGGTCAGGATCTGCGGCAGTGGGTTCATGTCCATGCCGACGTTGATCGAGACGAAATCGACCCCGTTCACACGATGCCGCTCGAGGGCGCCAATGTCGGCGTCGGGATGGAGCGGCAGGCAGGAGTGGCTGTCCCAGATCAGGGCGTCTTGATGCAATGCCGCCGCCCGCAACTTCAGCTCGTCCATCGACTGATCCCCTCAACAGCCTCGCATGGCCATCATGCGTAGTGAGCCTGACGCGGGTTCTTAGGCGGTGCTTCTCGGGTCGCCAAGACCGGCCGGGCGCCCTGTGCCGTACTCACGGGGGAAGACAGGCTACGACAGGCTATTAGTTGTTGCCTCGGTCGCTACGGAAGCTATGAATGAACCGGATTCGCCTATTCACGTCAAATTGAGGGAGCCTGATAGTCACTCGAAGGAAAACGTGCCCTGATCACGGGCAGCTCACGCGGTATCGGCCGCGGCATCGCTCTCAAGCTCGCGGAGCGCGGCGTCCAGATCGCCCTCCACTATTGCCGGAACGAGGAGGCGGCCAACGACACCCTGGCAAAGGTTCGTGAGCGCGGCGCTCAAGGCTGCGTGATCCAGGCCGACGTGACCCGGCCGGACGAGCTCGACCGGATGTTCGCGCGGGTCAAGAGCGCGTTCGGCGGTCTGGACATCTTCGTCAGCAATGCGCGTCCCGATCTCGCGGCGTTCTACCAAGCGCCGATGGAGATCACACTCGAGCAACGGCGCACGGCGATCGACTCCCAGGCGCAGGCCTTCCTGGTGGGGGCCAGGGCCGCGGCCAATCTCATGCCCGATGGCGCCGGATGATTGCGGTCACCTTTGCGCCGGGGGTGCGCGCCGGCAGCTGGCAGCCCTGGGTCGCAATGGGTGCGGCCAAGGCCGCGATGGAATCGCTGGTCCGCTACTTCGCCGTCGCCCTGGGATCGCGAGGCATTACGGTCAACAACATCAGCCCCGGCGGGGTCTTCGGCCCGCCCAACACCGTCGAGGGCAGCGTCCTGCGCACGCTGCCCGACGGCGTCCAGAACGCCATTCGGGCGTGGCACGAGGGCGGCTGGACCCCGATGCGACGGCTCGCGACGCCCGAGGACATCGGCAACGCGGTCATGCTCCTATGCCGCGAGGAAGCCGGCTTCATCACCGGACAGACGCTCTACGTTGACGGCGGCGCCTCGATCATGGACACCACCTTCCCGCTCGAGATCCAGGGCGCGGCCTGATCGACGAGGCAATACCGCGTCGATGTGAGCATCGCGAGGGATGAGGTGATTCTCTGAGACTCCCGGGCGGGCGCGCAGGCCCGAGCTGATTCATGGGCACGGGCACTGCCGATCTCGGTGCGAGCCCGCCCGCCCGGGTCCTCATTGCTGCCTCATCTGACGTTCGACGCCGGCCGCCCGATCGGGTATGCCAGCGGGCCGGGCCTTTGCGCGCGTGCTCCGCAGGTCGGCAGTCCGGCGCGGATCGATACATGAGCGCAGGTGAATCGGAGGAGGCGAGGGATGGGCCAAAGCTATGATGCCATCATCATCGGTGCCGGGATCATCGGCGCCGCCACGGCCTACGAGCTCGGCAAGCGCGGCTGGCGGACCCTCAATCTCGACAAGCTGCCGGCCGCCGGCTACGGCTCGACCGGCAGCTCCTGTGCGATCATCCGCACCCACTACTCGACTCTCGACGGCGCGGCGCTCGCCTATGAGGGCTTCTTCTCCTGGGACGACTGGGCGGGCTACCTCGAAGTCGCTGATGAGCGCGGCTTCGCCAGGTTCGTCAAATGCGGCTGCCTGGTCATGAAGACCGAGGCGAACGGTCACCTGCGCGCGATCTGCCGCAACATGGATGCGCTCGGCATCCCCTGGCAGGACTGGGGAGCGGAGCAGATCAAGGCGCGCCTGCCGTTCTACGACCTCAGTCGATTCGCGCCGCCCAAGCGTCCGGACGATCCCGGGTTCGGCGCACCGAGCGGTGGGGCGATCACGGGCGCCGTGTTCTTCCCCTGCGCCGGCTACGTCAGCGACCCGCAGCTTGCGACCCACAACGTGCAGCGGGCCGCCGAGGCCAGGGGCGGGCACTTCCGGTTCAACAGCGAGGTGGTCACGATCCGGCGCGAGCGGGGCCGGGTGCAGGGCGTCACCCTGGCTTCGGGCGAGACGCTCGATGCCCCGGTCGTGGTCAACATCGCCGGGCCGCACTCGGCCAAGATCAACCGCATGGCCGGGGTCGAGGAGGGCATGCGGATCACCACCCGTGCGCTCAAGCAGGAGGTGGCGCACGTGCCGTGCCCCGCAGGCTTCGACTTCGAGCGTGACGGCCTGGTCACGTCCGACAGCGACATCGGCTGCTACTGCCGCCCGGAGCTCGGCAATCACATCCTGATCGGCAGCGAGGATCCGCCCTGCGATGCGCGCGAATGGGTCGATCCCGACGACTACGACCACAACTTCTCCGAGCAATGGCAGGTCCAGGTGCAGCGGGTCGCCCAGCGGATCCCGAGCCTGCCGGTGACGGCCCCCCTGAAGGGGATGGTCGACCTCTACGACGTCACCGAGGACTGGATCCCGATCTACGACACATCCGACCTCGGCGGCTTCTACATGGCGATCGGCACGAGCGGCAATCAGTTCAAGAACGCGCCCGTCGCCGGCGCCATGATGGCCGAGCTGATCGAGGCCTGCGAGGCGGGCCGCGATCACGATCGCGAACCGGTCCAGTTCCGCCTCGCGCACATCGACCGGACGGTCGATGTCGGCTTCTACTCGCGCCGGCGCGAGATCAACCCGGAGAGCAGCTTCTCGGTCCTGGGCTAGACCAGCCGATCCTGCGCTCTTCTTGCGCCCGCCGGCGCCGTCAGACCTTTCGGGCGACGCAGTCGCGATAAGTCTCGCCCGAGCGCTCCAGAAGAGCTTGGTCGCCCTTCGACCAGAAGGTCGTGGTGCCGTCACTGTACTTGGCGCCGGGCGCGGCCGGCACGTGCGGCAGCCTGACACGCTCGCCCTGCGTGTCGATGACGACGCTGTCGAGGTCGGTCTCGAACACCGCGACGAACTCCTTGTCGCCGCACTGGAAGGCCACCTCGCGATTGGCCACCCGGTCCTGATCGGCGCACCCGCCCAACGACGCAGCGATGGCGAATCCCATAAGACAGCCGCGTCCAACCGCTCTGGTCATAACCGCTCCGTCCCGCGCGCGGATGTCAGCCGCGCGCCTTCAAGATGTCCCGGATCTCCTCGAGCAGCGTCTCCTGCCGCGGCGGTGCCGGCGGCTTCTCCGGCGCCTGCTCCTGCGCGCGCCGCAGCTGGTTCATCCCCTTGACGACCAGGAAGATGGCGAAGGCGATGATGACGAAATTGATCACGGCGTTGATGAACGCGCCATAGGCGATCACGGGAGCGCCGGCGGCGCGCGCCGCGGCGAGCGACGCATAGTCCTGGCCGGAGAGGTTGATGAACAGATCCGAGAAGTCGACCTTACCCATGGCCAGGCCGATCGGCGGCATGATGACGTCGTTGACCAGCGAGTTGACGATCGCGCCAAAGGCAGCGCCGATGACGATCCCGATTGCCAGATCGACGACGTTGCCGCGCATTGCAAACTCTTTGAATTCCTGCAGGAACCCCGACATCCCGAGACCCTCCCGACGTCGATTCAGTCCAAAGATAAGACCCGATACGTCGGTGGAATGAAAGTGGATTGATGGCGGAGGAGCGGTACGCCTCGCCGCCCGGCGACCTTGAGAGGTTGCGAGGGAACTTTTCGTGATGGCGGACGTTTGGCTGCTAAGCCCACGGGGTTGGCGCAGCCGGAAGTCGCCGGCACGGCGTGACTTTGTGCGGGCATCTGGCTAAGATGCCGATGGAGCTTAGCGGCGTCGGGAATTCGCACCCAAGCTTTCCCTGGGCCAGCCAACGCTACTTAGACATGGGGTGCGCGATGGCGAACGACAAAAGCCGGCTTCCGGCGAGCGCCGAAGAGAGCGCCGCCTTGGGGCCGCTCGGCCGCCGCTCGGACGCCGGATTCGATCGCTGGCTGGGGGGTCAGTTGCGCAAGTTGTACGACGACGTCCTGGACGAGGATGTGCCCGAATACCTGGTTGAGGTTGTCAGGGCCTTCGACGAGGAGCCAAAAAACGAGGGCGACGACGCTTCCGGGGACAACAGCAGGCACGAGCCGGCCGGCAGACGTTCGCGCCGCGAGACGGCCGGTTGACGGCGGGAAGGAGCCCTTGCGGCGCAGCAATCGGAAGGCGCACCACCCATGACCGATCTGTCCCAGGCCATCGCCCGTCAACTCCCCTATCTGCGGCGCTATGCCCGTGCAGTGAGCGGCAGCCAGGAGCAGGGCGATCGCTACGTCAGACTTGGCCTCGAGCGGCTGCTCCGGGAGGAGCTTCGGCCCGATGTTGACCCCGGCGAGCTGCGGCTGATTCTGTTCCGCTCGCTGCACGAAGTCTGGGGCGACGCCCCCGCACCGGACCAGGCCCAGGAGCACGCGCTGGCCGACGGCTCGATCGTCGCGACCCGCATCGTCCAGCTGGCGCCGCGTAGACGCGAGGCCCTGGTGCTGACGACGCTGGAGGGCTTCTCGCTCGAGCAGACCGCGAGCATCCTGGGGCTCGAGCCTGTCGAAGTTGCCGACCTCCTGGTGCAGGCGCGGGCCGATCTGCATGCTCAGGAAGCGACCCGGATCCTCATCATCGAGGACGAGCCGGTGATCGCACTCGATATCGCCAGCACCGTGTGTCAGGACGGCCATACCGTCATCGGCATCGCGACGACCCACGCCGAGGCGGTGGCACTCGCGGCACGTGAGCGACCAGGCCTGGTGCTCGCCGACATCCGGCTGGCTGACGACAGCTCCGGGCTGGAGGCGGTCAACGAGATCCTGCGGCACTACGCGGCGCCCGTCATTTTCATCACCGCGTTTCCCGAACGTTTGCTGACCGGTGAGCGGCCCGAGCCGACTTTCCTGATCACCAAGCCCTTCGATCCCGATACGTTGCGGGTGTCGATCTCGCAGGCCCTGGCGACGTCCAAACGCGTCGTGACCCAACCGTAGCGGCACTTGTGCATGGCGGTGGCCCCAGTCTCAGAGGCGCCATCAAAGCCCCGCCGGTGGAACAGCCTGCGCGCACGGATGGCGCTGATCCTGGGTCTGGTTCTACTCCTGCCATGCGCCTACGCCATCAGCCAGGCCGTCGAGGTCTATTATCAGAGCCTCTCCCGCCTGCAGGACACCCTCGCGCGGACCGCCAACCTGGTCACTTTGAACCAGATGGAGTTCTTCCAGAATACCCGCCGGTTGCTGCTGCAGATCGCCGCAACGCCGGAGGTCTCCGCGGCAGGCGGGCCGGCCTGCGCGGCAAGCCTCGCCGACGCACTGGCGAAGAATGTGGGCTTCGACAACGTCGCGCTCACCAATGATCGGGCCATCGTGGTGTGCAGCAGCACGCCCAGCATGCTCCGTGCCGATTTGGCGGATCGAGATTGGTTTCGTCTGTTGAAC
>JBKPDM010000468.1:0-7456 GCA_046727895.1 Pseudomonadota bacterium
CGGATCGCGGAGCTCCGGCAGCGGCTCGCGGAGCGAGCGGGCGAGCGGGCGAAGCAGCTTTTGTCGGTCGCCGATCACCTGGTGCGCCGCAGCATCTGGATCGTCGGCGGCGACGGCTGGGCCTACGACATCGGCTCGGCCGGGCTCGACCACGTGCTCTCGACCGGGCACGACGTCAACATCCTGGTGCTCGATACCGAGGTCTATTCGAACACCGGCGGGCAGGCGTCGAAGGCGACCCCGCTCGGCGCGGTTGCCAAGTTCGCCGCCGCGGGCAAGCGGGTCGGCAAGAAGGACCTGGCGCTGCAGGCGATCTCCTACGGCAACGTCTATGTCGCGCGGATCGCGATGGGCGCCAATCCGCAGCAGACGCTGCTGGCGCTTCGGGAAGCCGAGGTCTATCCCGGCCCCTCCCTGATCCTCGCCTACAGCCACTGCATCGCGCACGGCATCAACATGCAGCACGGCCTGAAGCAGCAGAACCTCGCCGTGCACAGCGGCTACTGGCCGCTGCTCCGCTACAACCCCGAGGTCCGCAAGTCGCACGAGAACCCGTTCGTGCTCGACTCGCAGCGGCCACGCATCCCGTTCAAGGAGTACGCCAACAACGAGCTCCGCTACCGCATGCTGTCCCGCAGCCATCCGGCCGAGGCGGAGGCGCTGATGCGCCGCGCCCAGGACGCCGTGGAACAGAAGTGGCAGCTCTACGAGACGATGGCGACGCGGGGCGAAGGCGAGGTCTGATGGGCGGAGGCGGCCACCTGGTTCCTCGAGGTCATCGCCGGAGCCGGCGCACGGTCGTCCGGGTGGACATCGTCGCGACCGGGCCGAGGGTCGGCGTCCGGCGGCGTTCGACGGAGCGGCGATGCCCGCAGCCTGCCGTCTTCGAGGTCATTGCAGGGAGCGGGCTCAGGCCCGTGTGGGCGGGCGTCGTCATCACCGGGCCGGGCATCGGCGTCCGGCGGCGTTCGGTGAGCCGTCGTGCATGGCGACATTAACCGATGGTTAAACATTGGGTGGTCAACTCTTGCTTCCGATGGTCCATGCGACCGTGGGAATCCGTTGATCGGACCAGTGGCGGGCGCGGATTCCCACGGTCGCATGGACCATCGAGCACGGACATGGTAGGGGCCGATGGTTGACGAAAGGTTAAGCGGGCAGCCTCGGGCCCGACCCACTCGCTCCGCAGCACGGTTCGGCGCCGTCGCTCGCCGTGAGCCATGGATGGCCGGAGCGAGCACGTACGCCACGGCCGCGCTAAGGGACCGGGGCCAGCCGGCGGCGCGGGATCACCGATGGGCCAAAAACCGCGGACGAGCGACATGACCGATCTGCGCACGAGCTACATGGGGCTGGAGCTGAGGCATCCCGTGGTCGCGTCGGCCTCGCCGATGTCGCAGACGCTGGACGGGATCAGGCGGCTCGAGGACGGCGGCGCCGCGGCGGTCGTGATGTTCTCCCTGTTCGAGGAGCAGATCCGGCAGGAGAACGCCGCCTTCGAGCATCTGGTGGCCTCGGGCACCGAGAGCTTCGCCGAGTCGCTCAGCTACTTCCCCGAGGTCGAGGACTACCAGGTCGGACCGGAGCCTTACCTGGAGCTGGTGCGCCGCGCTGCGGAAGCCACCGCGATTCCGATCATCGGCAGCCTGAACGGGGTCACCCATGAGGGCTGGGTCGACTATGCCCGCAAGATCGAGCAGGCAGGCGCCAAAGGCCTCGAGTTGAATGTCTATTACATTCCGGCCGATCTCGATCTGTCGGGCCGCGAGGTCGAGCAGCGCTATCTGGAGGTGGTCCGCGCGATCAAGAAGTCAGTGACCATCCCGATCGCGCTCAAGCTCAGCCCGTTCTTCAGCTCGCTCGGCCACATGGCCACACAACTGGTCGACGCCGGCGCCGACGCGCTGGTCCTGTTCAATCGCTTCTATCAGCCGGACTTCGATCTCGAGAAGCTCGAGGTCGTGCCCGATCTGACGCTCAGCCACCCGAACGAGATCCGCCTGCCGCTGCTCTGGATCGCCGTGCTGCGCGGCCGCATCGGGGCCTCGCTCGCCGCGACCACGGGCGTGCACAGCCGCGAGGAGGTCATCAAGTACCTGATGGCCGGCGCGGATGCCGTCATGACCACCTCGGCGCTGTTGAAGAACGGCCCGGGGTTCCTCCAGACTCTGGTCGATGGCCTGAGCCGGTGGCTGGAGCAGGGCGGCTACGCCTCGGTCGAGCAGATGAAGGGCTCGATGAGCCAGCAGCACGTCGCCGACCCGAGCGCTTTCGAGCGCGCCAATTACATCAAGGTCCTGGAGAGCTACAAGAACCCCTACACGGCATAGCACGAAGGGGTGCGACCATAGACTCTTGACTTTACTTGTCATATTTGACAAAAACCTCATTCGCGACATTTCCCGGGCCCGTGCAGGATCGGATCATGTTCGCGTTGCGCGTGGGGGCACAAGGCGAGAAGGCCGACATCGCCAAACCGATGAAGCGCCTCGGCGCCGGCGTGTTCGAGATCGCCGCACGCCACCGAGGTGATGCTTTCAGGACGGTGTATGCGGTCCAGCTCGATGAAGATGTCTGGGTGCTGCACGCCTTTGGGAAGAAATCAAAGACCGGTATCAAGACGCCCAGGCATGAAATCGATCTGATCCGAGAAAGGATCAAACGTGTCAAGGAGCAACTGTCATGAGCGACGACGAGCTGGACATCGTGCGCGGCAGCGACAATCCCTTCCGAGATGTTGGACTGTCCGATCCCGACACCAAGCTTATGAAGGCGGACCTCGCAGCCGGGATCATGCGCATCCTTAGAGAGCGGGACCTCAGCGGCGCCCGTGCCGCCGCGCTCGCCGGCGTGACCGAGGCCGACATCTCCCGCATCCGCAACGCCGACCTCAACCGCTTCACCGTTGATCGTCTCGTGAGGATACTCAACCGGCTCGACAGCGGAGTGCAGGTCGCCGTCAGCCTGCGGCCGCGCGAACCCCGCACTGAGGGCAAGATCCGAGCCGCGAAGTCGGTCGAGGTGTGAGGCCCTGACCCCGTGGCATGATCTAGGCTGATCCGCGCGCGGGAGTTCGACTTCGAGCATCGCAACCGAGGCCGCCCGTGCGCGATGTGAACCTATGACGCCGCCGCGGCCGGTCGTGTGGTGCTAGAGTTGTGAAAATGGATGTGTTCCGGTACCTCTTGGACCATCGAGATTCGGTCGCCAATATTCCCGATAACGCATCGTCCGGGGTATACGGCGTATTCGCGAAGAACGGAGACTGTCTCCCGGACGTTGATCTGCCGCGAGGTGGATTGGTCTATATCGGCCTATCGTCCGATCTTGAACAGCGCAATCACTTCAAGGCAAGACACAGTGGCTTTTCTAGCCCGCGACGCAGCATTGGCGCGATCCTCAAGAAGGCGCTGAACCTGACGGCGATACCGCGGGCACCAGGTCTGTCGGAAACCAACTATAAGAACTTCCGGTTTGCAGAGGACGGCGAAGATCGCCTCACGCAATGGATGCGGGTGAACCTGGAGTATTCAATCTACCCATTCGACGGCGATGTGGACGAACTGGAAAGGCGATTGATAGTCGAGAACGAACCTCCGCTGAATTTGATCAAATGGCGCAATCCTCAAAACCAGAAAATCAGGGCTCTCAGGAAGGCGTGCATAGAGGAGGCCAAATTGGTGTGGCGAAAACGCGGCTAGTCCTAGACGGACAGGCGCGCACTTCAGTTGAAGCGCAGTTGCGTTGAACCTATTCGGTCGACAGTGTAACAAGCAGTCGGGCGAGGGAACGGAAAGCGCCGGATGAACCTACCACTGGAAGGTCTGCGGATTCTCGCGGTTGAGCAGTACGGCGCCGGGCCATATGGCTCAGGCCACCTCGCCGACATGGGCGCCGAGGTGATCAAGATCGAGCACCGGCCGAGCGGCGGCGACATGTCGCGCGGCGTTGGGCCCTATTTTCTAGGAAGTTACGACAGCGAGTTCTACCAGACGTTCAACCGCAACAAGAAGTCGCTGACCCTCGATCTCAAGCACGCGCGCGGGCGCGAGGTGTTCGAGAAGCTGGTCGCCACGGCCGATGGCCTGTTCGGCAACCTGCGGGGCGATCAGCCGGAGAAGCTGCGGCTGCGCTACGCCGACCTCGCGCCGCTCAACCCGCGGATCGTCTGCGCGCACCTCTCGGGCTACGGCTGCGAGGGGTCTCGCAAGGGCTGGCCGGGCTACGACTATCTGGTGCAGGCGGAGTGCGGCTTTCTCGCGCTGACCGGCGAGCCCGAAGCACCCCCTGCCCGCTTCGGGCTCTCGATGGTCGACTTCATCACCGGGATGGCGACCGCCTTCGCCCTGATGTGCGGGCTGCACGCGGCGCGCGCGACCGGGCTCGGGCGTGACGTCGAGGTCAGCCTCTACGACGTCGCCATCCACCAGCTGAGCTACCCGGCGACCTGGTATCTGAACGAGGGCCTGGTGACCACACGGCTGCCGCGCTCGGCCCACCCCTACCTCGTGCCCTCACAGCTCTACCGGACCAGGGACGGCTGGATCTTCTTCATGTGCCAGACGCAGAAGTTCTGGGAGATCCTGTGCCAGAGGATCGGCTGCCCGGAGCTGATCGACGATCCGGCATACCGGGACCAGGCGGCGCGGCACGCGAACCGCGATCGCCTGAGCGCGGTTCTGGACGATGCTCTCTCGGGCCGAACCACCGCGGAATGGATCGACGTCCTGGGCGGCGCCGTGCCCTGTGCGCCGGTCCACGATCTGCGACAGGCGCTGGACAATCCCTTTCTCGCCGAGCGGGGCGGTGTGCAGGAGCTCGATCATCCGGATCGTCCCGGATTCAAGCTGCTCGCGAGCCCGATCCGCATGGGAGCTCCGGTGCCGGACCGCCCGGCGCCGAAGCTCGGCCAGCACACCGATGAGCTGTTAGGGGAGCTTGGCTACGATCCGGCCGAGATCGAGGCGCTGCGCGCGGCGGGCGTGATTTGAGCGGCTCACGCTGGCCGATGCGCTGAGACGGTCCGCTGACGGATCGCCACGATGAAGCTCGAAGGCATCAGGGTCGTCGATCTGTCGCTGTTCCTGCCGGGACCGGCCATGACCCAGGCGATGGCGGATCACGGCGCCGAGGTGATCAAGGTCGAGCCGCCAGGCGGCGAGCCGAACCGCGAGATCGGCCCGAAACGCGCCGGCATGTCGGTCTACTTCGCCAACACGCATCGCGGCAAGCGCAGCCTGGTCCTGAACCTCCGGACGCCCGAGGGCGTGGAGGCGCTGCTCCGCCTCGCCGGGACGGCGGATGTGCTGGTCGAATCGTTCCGCCCGGGGGTCGCCGAGCGGCTCGGGGTCGGCTACGCCGCGATCAGCGCGCGCCATCCCCGCATCGTCTACGTCTCGATCTCGGCCTACGGCCAGACGGGACCCTATCGCGACAAGCCCGCCCACGATCTCGCGGTCGAGGCGATGGCGGGCGTGCTCAGCGTCAATCTCGGCTGGGACGACCGGCCGTGGAACCCGGCGGTCGCCGCCGCCGACATGCTGGCCGCCAACATGGCGCTCGCCGGCGTGCTGATGGCGCTCGTCCGCCGCGAGCGGACCGGTCGGGGCGACTACCTCGACCTCGCCATGATGGACGCGCTGATCGCATCGATGCCCAACAACTACGGCACGGCCATGGCCGAGCGCCGCGAGCCGGTCGCCAAGGAGGAGCGCTCCTGGGGCGGCAACGCGCTCTACCGGGTCTATGAGACGCGCGACGGCAAATTCGTGGCGCTGGGCGGCGCCGAGCTCAAGTTCGCGACCAACCTGCTCGAAGCGCTCGGCCGGCCGGATCTGATCGAGCTCTGCCGGCTGCCGCCCGGCCCCGGCCAGCAGCCGGTCTGCGACTTTCTCGAGCAGACCTTCAGGACCCGCACCCGTGACGAATGGGTCGCCTGGATGGCCGACAAGGACGTCGCCTTCGCTCCCCTCAAGTCACTGCGCGAGGGGCTCGACGACCCGCAGGTCCGCGCTCGCCAGATGGTGCTGGAGGACCGGCTCGGCTTCGAGCACATCGGCCTGCCGATCAAGTTCCAGGACGAGCCCGGCCGTATCGACTTCGCGCTCCCCGAACTCGGCCAGCATTCCGAGGCCATCCTGCGCGGGCTCGGCTATACCGCGGCCGAGCTCGAGGCAATGAAAGCCAAAGGCGTCTACTGAGGATGATTCTGAGAGTCCGGCCCGAAATTCACGCAACACGTGCCAAGCGTCGCCTGAGGAGCATAGCGGACGCAGCATAAAGGAAGGCCCGGCGAGCGCGCCCTCCGGGTCTTTGCACAACGCCGGTTCCGGCTGATCCAAGCGAAAAGCCTCCCCACAAGCCATCGGCGCGGATGAAGCGCAAAGTCGACCCGATCGGCGGGCATCCTGATGATCTCGACCGTAATGCAGGTCGCCGTCGCCCGAGGTCGCCCGCGCAGGTTCGGTGCAGGCATGAGCGGCTCGATCAGAGCCCACGCGGCATCGGTCAAATCGGTTTCTTAGCGCAGGCGATCGCGGCTATGCTGCCGCCGAGTGGCTGGTGTCCACATCGCGGTTCCAGAAAGGCTTCGATACCCTCCCGGAATCACCTTTGCCCCAGCCATTCAATCCTTTTCGGGGGGGAGTGCTGAGCGCATCCAATTTTCGACCGGAGTGAAGGCAACATGAAGCTGATTGGAAATTACCTCTCACCGTTCGTCCGGCGTGTAGCGGTCAGCCTGAACGCGCTCGAACTTCCCTTCGAGTTGCAGGCCCTCTTCGTCTTCAAGGAGCCCGAGCAGGTGCGGGTGCACAACCCGGTCGTTCGCATCCCAGCGCTGCTCCTGGACGATGGCGATGTGCTCGTCGAGAGCTATGCCATTCTGGACGAGATCGACCAGATGGTTGGCCCTGAACGGGCGCTCACCCCCGCCTCGGGCAGAAAGAGGCGTGAGGTGATGAAGATCACGGCCGTTGCGTTGGCCAGCATGGAAAAGGCGCAGTGGGCCTTCTATGAGCGCCGGGTGCGGCCAGAAGAGAAAGTGCATCAGCCCTGGATTGACCACAACGACGGGCAGGTCATGGGAGGCTTACGCTTTCTGGACGAGTTGGCGTCGAAGACGGGCCGAGAGGGTTGGCTCGCAGGGGGCTCCCGACAAACCCTGGCCGACATCACGGGCGTGGTGGCATACACGTTCGCCAATGCGGTTCGACCGCAGTTGAACTTAGCCCAGGAGGTCCGGAATCTGGCGAGATTCGCAGCGCGATGCGAGGAGATGCCAATCTTTAGACCGAACTTTACCCCGATTTTCGACCAAATGATTGAGATTGCACGGGGATTTTTGCGTGCACTGACTACAGGGCGGGCTTGAGGCCGAGCAGATCGAGGACGCGCTGCTGGAGCGGGGTCGGGGTGGCGAGCAGTTCGGTGGTCGTGCCGCGGCCGAAGCGGACGG
>JBKPDM010000469.1:0-13204 GCA_046727895.1 Pseudomonadota bacterium
GTGTCAGATCGGGTCATTCAGTGATCGCAGCGCTCGCCAAGGGCCGGCTCGGGGTAGAAGCTCCGATCGCGGCCGTATCCGCTGACAGGCGGCGATCGACCGCTTACATTACTGCCGAGAGTCGAGGCGGAGGGCGGTACATGGGCGAGCACGACGAGGTTCTGGAGCAGCTCAGAGCCTGGCAGGACAGCGGTCGCAAGGTCGCCGTCGCGACCGTGGTCAGCACCTGGGGCTCCTCGCCCCGCCCGGTCGGCAGCCAGCTCGGCGTCAGCGATCGAGGCGAGATGGTCGGCTCGGTCTCGGGCGGCTGCATCGAGGGCGCGGTGGTCAAAGAGGCTCTCGAGGTCATGGCCGGGGCACCCCCCAAGCTGCTCGATTACGGCGTCTCCAACGAACAGGCCTGGGAGGTTGGTCTCGCCTGCGGCGGCAAGCTCGAGGTCTACATCGAGCCCGTCAGCTGAGCGAGATCGGGCCGTGAAACGCGCACTCCTGGAGCGGCTGCTCGAGGCCCGCGCCGCCAAGCAGGCCGCGGCTCACCTGCGTTGGCTGGAGCGGGGCGAGGAGGCCCTGATGGTGGACGGCGAGGTCGCGCTCGGCGGCCCGCTGCCGCAGGATGTGCTCGACCAGGTCAGGGCCGCGCATCGACGTGACAAAGGCGCGACGATTCAAACGGATAAGGGACCGCTCTTTATCCAGGTTTTCAATCCTCCGCTGCGCCTGATCGTGGTCGGCGCCGTTCATATCGCCCAGACTCTCGTGCCGATGGCGAGCCTCACCGGCTACGACGTGACGGTGGTCGATCCGCGCCGGGCGTTCGCGAGCGACGCCCGCTTTCCGGGCGTCGACGTTCGCACAGACTGGCCGGACGAGGCGCTCGAGGAGCTGAAGCCGGATGCCCGCACCGCCGTGGTCACCCTGACCCACGATCCGAAGCTCGACGATCCGGCGCTCGATCTGGCGCTCCGTTCGGATGCGTTCTACATCGCCGCGCTGGGCAGCAAGCGGACCCACGCCGGCCGGCTCGAGCGCCTGGCCGCGCTCGGCCACGACCAGGCGACCCTTGGCCGCATCCACGGCCCGGCCGGCCTCACCATCGGGGCGGTCAGTCCGGCGGAGATCGCGCTCTCGGTCATGGCCGAGATGACCAGGGTGCTGCGCCTGGAGCCCACGGCATGAAGTTCGGCGATATCCCTCTGGCCGACGCCGTGGGCGCGATCCTCGCCCACTCGATCCGCCTCGATGGGCTCGCCTACAAAAAGGGCCGCCGGCTCGTCGCCGACGATATCGCCGCTTTACGCGCGGCCGGTGTCCGCTCCGTGATCGCTGCCCGGCTCGATCCCGACGACGTGCACGAAGACGAGGCCGCTCGCCTGGTCGCGGACGCCGCCGCCGGCGAGCATCTGAGGGTCGAGAGGCCGTTCACCGGGCGGGTCAACCTCTTCGCCGAGCAGGCCGGGCTGGTCGTCCTGGATCGTGCACGGATCGATCGCCTGAACCTGGTCGACGAGGCGGTGACGATCGCCACTCTCGCGGAATTCGAGCCGGCGCAGCCCAAGCAGATGGTCGCCACGGTCAAGATCATCCCGTTCGGGGTCGCCCGCGGGGTGATCGAGCAGTGCGTGCGGATCGCGGCCGAGGCCGGGCCGCTGGTCCGGGTCGCGCCCTACCGCCATCTCGACGTCGCGCTGATCCAGACCCGCCTGCCGAGTGTCAAGGAATCGGTGCTCGACAAGACCGTCGCGATCACCGCCGATCGGATCGCGGCGACCGGCGGCCGGCTGATCAGCGAGGCGCGCTGTCCGCACGAGACGTTGGCCCTCACCGAGCGAATCCGAACCAGCGGCGGCGACCTCCTCCTGATCGCGGGCGCGTCGGCGATCACCGATCGCGCGGACGTCCTGCCCGCGGCGATCGAGGCGGCGGGCGGCGAGGTCGAGCACTTCGGCATGCCGGTCGATCCCGGCAACCTCCTTCTCCTGGCGCATCTCGGCGATCGGCCGGTCATCGGTCTGCCGGGCTGCTGTCGCTCGCCCAAGCTGAACGGCTTCGACTGGGTCCTGCAGCGCATCGCGGCGGGCATCCCGGTGACCCGCAAGGACATCATGGGCATGGGCGTCGGCGGCCTCTTGATGGAGATCCCGAGCCGGCCGCAGCCCCGCGATGCCCGCCCGGCGAGGCCCGGCCAGGTTGCGGCTCTGGTGCTCGCGGCGGGCCAGTCGCGACGCATGGGACAGCAGAACAAGCTTCTGGCCGAGGTCGACGGCCGGCCCATGATCACCCATGTGGTCGACGCGATGCTCGCCTCGAGGGCGGCACCGGTGATCGTCGTCACCGGCCATGAGGCCGAGCGGGTGCGGGCCGCGCTCGGCCAGCGCTCAGTGCAGCTGGCCCACAACCCCGACTACGAGCAGGGGCTCAGCACGTCGCTGCGAGTCGGACTCGCCGCTCTGCCCGAGGATGTCGAGGGCGTGCTGATCGGGCTCGGCGACATGCCGCGGATCAGGCCGGAGCAGATCGACCGCCTGATCGCGGCGTTCAGCCCGAGCGAAAATCGCGCCATCATCGTGCCTACGGTGCGCGGAAAACGCGGCAACCCCGTCTTGTTTGCGCGCCGCTTCGTGCCCGAGATGCTGCAGATCTGCGGCGACGTTGGCGCGCGCCATCTGATCGGCGAGCACGCCGACGAGGTGGTCGAGATCGAGATGGACGACGACGCCGCGCTGCTCGACATCGACACCCCCGCCGCGCTCGAGGCGCTACTCAAGGCCGCATCATGAGGTTCGATCCGGCGGCGATCCGCGCCGAATTCCCGATCTTCGCGCATCGGCCGTCGGGCTTTCATTACCTGGACAGCGCCGCGACCGGGCAGATCTGCCGGCCCGCAGCCGAGGCGCTGATCGCTTTCGAGACCACGAGCCGCGCCAACGTCAAGCGCAGCATCTATCCGCTCGCCGAAGCAGCGACCGAAGCCTTCGATCAGGCCCGCCAGCGGGTTGCAGCTTACCTTGGCGCGCCTGATGCGGACGAGGTGGTGATCACTTCGGGCACCACGCTCGGCATCAACCTGTTCGCGCACGCATTCGGTGAAACCCTTGGGCCGGGTGACGAAATCGTCCTTTCCGAGCTCGAGCATCACAGCAACATCGTTCCCTGGCAGCTGCTGCGCGAGCGCACCGGGATCACGCTCCGGGCGCTGCCGGTCACCGAGGAGGGCCGGCTCGATCTCGACCGGCTGGAGGAGGTGGTCACCGGCCGCTGCCGGCTGATCAGCGTCACCCATGCCTCGAATGTGACCGGCGCCATCACCGACATCGCACGCCTCGTCGAGGCGGCGCGGGCGGTCGGCGCGCGCGTGATTGTCGACGGCGCCCAGCGGGCGCCGCACGGACCGCTCGACGTCGGCGCGCTCGACGTCGATGCCTACGCGATCTCCGGGCACAAGATGTTCGGCCCGACCGGCGCCGGCGCGCTCTGGGTCCGGCGCGAGCTGCTCGAGGACCTGCCGCCCTTCCTGGGCGGCGGCGAGATGATCCACCGGGTGACCTTGGCCGAGACCAGCTATGCCAGGCCGCCGCACCGCTTCGAGGCCGGCACGCCGCCGATCGGGGCCGCAATCGGCCTGGGCGCCGCCGCCAGGTGGCTCGCCGAGCTCGATTGGCAGGCCGCGACCCGGCACGAGCTACGCCTGACCGAGCGTATTCTGGACGGGCTCGGCCAGATCGATGGCATCCGCGTACTCGGCCCTGCGGGACTGCAGGCTCGGATCGGCGTCGTTTCCTTCGAGGCCGATGGTGTGCACTCGCATGACATCTGCCATCTGCTCGGCGCGCGCGGCGTCTGCCTGCGCGGCGGCCACCACTGCGCCCAGCCGCTGATGGACCGCTTCGGCATCGTCGCGACCACGCGGGCGAGCCTCGCGCCTTACAACGACGAGGCCGACGTCGACGCACTGCTGCAAGCTCTCGATGAGGCGCTCGCCCTGTTGCGATGAACGACGAGCTCTACCATCAGGCGATCCTCGAGCTCGCCAAACGGGCGAGGAGCGCCGGCCGCCTCGAGGCGCCGCAGGCGAGCGTCACCATCGACAACCCGCTCTGCGGCGATCGGATCACGCTCGATCTGAACCTGGCCGGCGGACGGGTGCGGGAGGTTGGTCAGAAGGTGCGCGGCTGCCTGCTCTGCCAGGCGTCGGCCGCCGTGATCAGCGAGCGGGCACCGGGCGAGACGGGGGCCGCGCTGCGTGACGTCGTCGCCCGATTGGATCGCGCCATCCGCGAGAACCCAGGGGCGGCTGAAGGGCTCTGGCCCGAGCTTGCCGCCTTCGCGCCGGTGCACGCGCACAAGAGCCGGCATGACTGCGTGCTGCTGCCGTTCGCGGCCCTGATCCAGGCTCTCGATCAGATCGAGCCTGCTCCCGGCTGAAAATGGGCCGCGGCCGGAACCCGGCCCGGTTCGCCCGCGTTGGGAAGCATCTCGCGGCGCATTCCAACACCAGGTTTCGACGGGTATCCGATGAGCACCCGGCAAAAGTGGCTCCTTTGGCCGGTCGCCGCGCTCGCGGCGATCGTCCTGCTGATTGGGGTCCTGTTCGACTGGAACTGGCTGAAGGGACCGCTTGAGAATCTGGTCTCCGCCAGGCTGGGGCGCGAGTTCCAGATCGCCGGCGATCTCGACGTCGATCTGTCGCTGCACCCACGGATCACGCTCACCGATGTGCGTCTCGCAAACCCGCCCTGGGCGAGCGACGAGCCGATGCTCGTGGTGCCGCGAGCGGAAGCGGTCATCGATCTGCCGGCGCTGGTCAAGGGTGAGATCCGGCTGCCGGAGGTGAGCCTCAGCGGGCCGAGCCTTCGACTCGAGACCCGACCCGACGGCCCGCCGAACTGGCGTTTCATGAGGCGGCCTTCGCTCCCACCGAACATCCCCGAGATCGGCCGGCTGCAGATCGCGAACGCGTCGATCGACTACCTCGCGCACGGCAGCGGGCGCAGGGTCGCGGCCAGTCTCACCCAGGTGACCGGCAGCACCGGCGGCACGAACGGCAAGATGGCGCTGGCCGCCAACGGCACCCTGGCGGGCGAGCGGCTCGACCTCCAGCTCAGCGGACCGCCCGCCGCGCAGCTCGAGACCGCCGCCAGGCCGTATCCAGTGGCGTTGAGCCTGCGGCTCGGCGAGAGCGACCTGGCGGGCGATCTCACGCTCGAGCTTGGCAAGGAGGTGCCCGGGATCAGCGCGACGCTGCACTCGGATCGGGTTATGACCGCCGATCTCGCGAAACTGACTGCCGCTGGCGCGGCGAACGCGCCGCATGCGCAGAACGGCGCAGGCAAGCGCTGGTTCGGCTTCGACCAGCTGCCGGCGCTGCGCGCAGACATCACGTACGCGATCGGACAGCTGGAAGGACCCGATCTGCACCTCCAGAACGTCCAGCTGAAGGCCGGTCTCGCAAATCGCCTGCCGACCCTGGCGCTGAGCGGCAATGGCACCTTCAAGCAAGAGCCGGTGGTGCTCGACGTGCGGGCTGGGCCGGCCGGGGCCAACCAGAAGGAGGGTACGCCCTACCGCGTCAACGCCAAGATCGAGGCCGGACAGACGAAAGTGACGGCGCAGGGTGGCATCGATCGGCCGGAGCTTCTGCAAGGCGTCCACCTCGACTTCCAGACCACCAGCGGCGACGCCACCGACCTGCTGCGCCGGCTTGGCCTGGCTGCGCCGGAGCTGCCGCAGCTCAAGGCCGCGGGCAAACTCTCGCGCGAGGGCGAGGTGTGGCAGGTCGATGACGGCTATCTGCAGGTCGGGGACAGCGAAGTCGCCGGTCGGGTGCGTGCGGATTTCTCCGGAGCCCGCCCCCTCATTGCCGCTAATCTCGAATCGAGCCGGCTGCGCGCGGCCGATTTCCTGCCGCGCGCTACCGCCGGCTTCGCCGCCAACGCACCGGCCATTCCCTTGATCAAGAATGGCGACATCAACCTCAAGGCGATGCCGCCGATCGACGTCGATCTCAAGCTGAAGGCCAGCTATACCGAGCTGTCGGAGTTCCGCTTCGACCGCCTCGACGTCGCTCTGCAGCTGCGCGATCGGGCGGCGGTGATCGACGCCAGCGGCGAAGGCCACTTCCGCGGGCAACCGCTCGGCTTCGAGGTCCATGCCGGAACCGAGGACAGCCTGAAGAATCCGGATGCCGCCTACCCGGTCGACGTGGCACTCCACAGCGAGAAGACGACTCTGCTTGCCAAGGGCAATGTAGCTCGCCCGCTGAGCTTGGCCGGGCTCGATGTCGACCTGCGCCTCGATGGGCCCGATCTCGGCAAGCTCGGCGACCTCCTGAAATTGCCGCTTCCCGACACGCCGCCTTACAAGCTCACAGGCAAGGTCACTCACGAGGCTGACAAGGAGCGCTGGAACCTGATCGCACTGAATGGCAGCGTCGGCGACAGCGACCTCGCCGGGGACGTCAGTCTCGAGCTGAGCGGCGACCGCCCGACCGTGGTCGCCGACCTGCGCTCGAAGCGCCTCGACTTCGACGATCTCGGCGTGCTCCTCGGAGCACCTGCGGACACTTCGGCGGGCGAGACCGCTTCGAGCGAGCAGCGGCAGCGGGCGGCCGAAGCCAAGGCCGAGGAGCGGGTGCTGCCGGCGAAGGAATTCGACATTCCGGAACTGCGCAAGATCGACGCCAGAGTGAAATTCGCGGGCGAGAGCATTAGGGCCGCGAAGCTGCCGCTTGAACACATGACCGTCGACCTGACGCTCGACCACGGCAAGATGAGATTCCAGCCGTTGCGCTTTGCGCTCGCGGACGGCGAGGTCGAGGCGCTCATGACCCTCGCCGGCCGCAGCGGCCTGCTGGACGGCGACTTCGATCTGACCCTGCGCCACATCAACCTCGACCAGCTGCTCTCGCGTTTCAACATCAAGATCGCCGACAGCACGATGAAGAAGGGCGCCGGCATCCTTGGTGGCCGGGCGAAGCTCAAGGCGCGCGGCAGATCCGTGGCTGAGCTCGCGGCGTCCGCCGATGGTGAGCTCGCGGTGATCATGGATGGCGGTCAGATCAACGCGCTGATCATCGAGGGGCTCGGGCTCGACCTCGGCGAGGTCCTCGCCGTGCTGCTTGCCGACGAAAACGAGAAGCGCCAGGTCATGGTGCCGGTGGACTGCTTCGTCGGCCAGTTCGCGGTCAACAATGGCGTGATGAATACGCGGGCGCTGGTCCTCAAGACCCCGGACAGCACGATCACCGGCAGCGGCCAGGCCGACCTCGGCAACGAACGCCTCGCGCTCGAGCTGCTCGCCCACCCTCACGATGTGAGCGCGCTCACGGCGAGCACGCCGGTACGTGTCGAGGGGACCTTCAAGCATCCCAAGATCGATGTGGTCTCAAAGCAGCTCGAGGAGAAGAGCCTGGCGGCCCTGGCGCTTGGCGTCGTGCTCCCGATCGTGGGGGCAATTTTGCCGTTCATCGAGACCGGCGAGAAGGATCACGGCCTCAGTTGCCCTGCGCTGATCCAGAACGCCGATAGAGCCACTGAGGCTGGAAAGGACGCCGGAACATCCGACCAGAAGAAATGAGCCGCGTTTCGATGCTGAGATCGTTTTCCCGGCAGCGGCGGGTGTCGGGTGGACTGACTGTCATCAGCGAGTGAGGATGAGGCCCGAAGGCGAGGCTCAGAGCGGGTTTTGGGTTCGTTTGGTAGAAGCGGCCATCGGCGGCAGGCTCGCCACGCTCGCGGTCTCGGTGGCCGCCGCGGCCTGAAGTGCCTTGAGCGCGGCGAGCGCCCGCTACAGATCGGCCTGGATCGAGCCGCGGTAGCGACGCATGCGGATGTCGAGCGCGCAGCATCTTCCGGGCCGCTGGGTGTGAGGCCTGATCTTGTAATAGGAGCATATACCTAGGGTCAAGGAATAGCAGCGAGTGACGTCAGTCGGCAGGCTCGTCATGCCGGGTCCGGCGCCGCCTGTCGAGAACCCTCCGCCCGGCCGCGTCGTTCAGGTTTGGCACCAGAGTGACCCCGGGCTACAATGGAGCCCAGATCGGGAGAGGGGGCACAGGATGCAGCGGGTCTTGATCACGGGTGCCGCCGGCGGCATCGGGCGGCGGATCCGGCCGCTGTTGCGCGGCACCTACCCCACGCTCCGGCTGTCCGACATCGTGGCGATCGACGCCGAGGCGGGCGAGGAGTTCGTGGCCGCGGATCTCGCGGACATGGCCGCGGTCGAGCGCCTGTGTGCCGGCGTCGACGGCGTGATCCATCTCGGCGCCAGCTCGGTCGAGGATGCCTGGGAGCCAATCCTCCAGAACAACATCATAGGCGCGTACAATCTCTTCGAGGCGGCGCGCCGCCGGGGCGTCAAGCGGATCGTGTTCGCCACGACCAACCATGTGGTGGGTTTCTACCGGCGCCAGCGGACGATCGACCATACGGTCATGCCGCGGCCCGATTCGCGCTACGGCGTCAGCAAGGCGTTCGGTGAGGCGCTGGGCCGCCTGTACGCCGACAAGCATGGCCTTGGCGTGTTCAACATCCGGATCGGCAACGTCTGGGAGGAACCGGTCGACCGCAGGCGCCTCTCGATCTGGATCAGCCCGCGGGATCTCGTGCAGCTGATGCGGATCGGCCTCGAGCACCCGGAGATCCACTTCGAGGTGGTCTACGGCATCTCCGACAACGCGCGCGCCTGGTACGACAACGGCAACGCCCGGCGCCTCGGCTATCGCCCCGAGGACCAGGCGGAGGACTACGCGGCGAGTGCCACCGAAGCCGATCTCAAGCTGCCGCCCGATCCGATCGGCGAGCAGTTCCAGGGTGGCGGCTTCTGCGCGATGGAATTCTCTGGCGACGTCAAGAAGATTACCTGAGCATCGGTGTCTGCATGGATTTCTCCCGGTTCGACGTCCGTCGCTATCCGACGCTCGCGGTGCAGGATGGCTATCGCGAGTGGGCCTCGACCTACGAGCGGGTGGTCGAGGACGAGATGGACCTCCGCCTGCTCGAGCGGCTGAGCGCGGTCGACTGGGACGCGGGCGGCCGGGCGCTCGATCTGGCCTGCGGCACCGGGCGGATCGGGGCCTGGTTGCGGGCGCGGGGCGTGCACCAACTCGATGGCGTCGACCTGACGCCCGAGATGCTGGTTCAGGCAGAGGCGAAGGGGCTCTACGATCGCCTGGTGCAGGGCGATGTGCGGGCGACCGGCCTGCCGCCCGCGACCTACGCTTTGATCACCCAGGTCCTGGCCGACGAACATCTCCCCGACCTGCTGCCCCTCTATCAGGAGGCGGCGAGGCTCGCCGGGGCCGGTGCCCGTCTCGTCATCGTCGGCTATCACCCGCATTTTCTCCTGAACGGCATCCCGACCCATTTCAATCGCGCCGACGGCACGCCGGCGGCGATCGAGAGCCATGTCCATCTATTCAGCGATCACGTCAGGGCGGGGCGCGCGAGCGGCTGGACCTTGCTCGAGATGGAGGAGGGCGTGATCGACGAAGCGTGGCTCGCGAAGAAGCCGAAGTGGCAAAAGCACGCGGGTCGACCGGTCAGCTTCGCCCTGGTCTGGGGCCGGGCCGGAACAGCCTGATCGCGAGGCGTTGCGTCCGGTGGTGTCATGCACTACAGTGTAATGCATGAAGAGTGAAGTCTACAGCTGGCGGCTGGCGCCGGACCTCAAGTGGGCGCTGGAGGAAGCCGCCCGGCGAGAACACGTGAGCGTCTCCCGGCTGCTCGAGCGGATCGCGCGCGACTGGCTGAAGATGCAGGCCTGGGTCGCCGAGGACGAGGCCGAGCAGGCTCGCCTGCGCGCCGCCGCCGCGCCCTACATCGGGTCGTTGCGCAGCGGCGATCCCGATCTGGCCGAGCGGGCGAGCGAACGGGTGCGCGAGCTCATTTTGAAGGCGCATGGCCGCTCGCGGCCTGATTGATACCGGCGCCTTGTTCGCGCTCCTGCATGAGGATGACCTCTGGCATCCGCGCTGCGTGGAAACCTATCGTCGCCTGCCGGTCCCATGGGCGACCTCGATTGCCATCCTGACCGAATTTTTCCACCTCGCCGGCCGGGGCCCGCGGTCGATCGCGACCAGCTGGGCTTTTCTGCGATCGGGCGCGATCATCCTGCTGCCGATTGGTGATGCGGATCTGCCAGCCCTGGACGAACTGATGCTCAAATATGCCGATCGGCCTATGGACTTCGCCGATGCGACGCTCGTGCATCTGGCGCGTCGGGAGGGGCTGAGCCTCGTGTTCACGATCGACCACGACGACTTCGAGACCTATAGGATCGACGGCCGGCGGCCCTTTCGTATTGTGCCCGACCGCTGAGCCCACCACGATGCTTGCTCCCGGCCTGAGCACACCGCGATGCTTGCTCCCGGCCGTAGCGGTAGAGGTCGAGGATATGAAGAATCAAGGTGTGAGCGGAGCGCCGGTCGGGAAGCTCTTCGGCGAGGCCGAGATCGCCGCGCGGGTCGAGACGCTCGCGACCGAGATCGTGGCGCCGATCGGACCCGATTTCGTCGTCGTGGGCGTGCTCAAGGGCAGCTTCGTGTTTCTCGCCGACCTGGTGCGTGCGCTCTGCCGGGCAGGCGCCGCGCCCCGCGTCGAGTTCATGCGGCTCGCGAGCTACGGCCAGTCCAAGGAGAGTTCGGGCGAAGTGCTGCTGCTCGGCGACGCGCCCCGCGATTTCGAAGGGAAGGCCGTGCTCCTGGTCGACGACATCATCGACACCGGCCTCTCGATGGCCTACGGCAAGAAGCTGCTCCTGGGGCGCAACGCCTCCGCGGTCTGGACCTGCGCGCTGCTCGACAAGCCCTCGCGCCGCAAGGTCGAGATCGCGGTCGACTTCATCGGCTTCGAGATCCCCGACGTGTTCGTGGTCGGCTACGGCATCGATTACGCCGAGCAGTACCGCTACCTGCCCTACATCGGTAAGGTGGGGTGAGCGAGACCTGCATCGAGGGAGGCTGGCAAGATGGGCTCGACGGGTAAGGTTGCACTGGTCACGGGTGCCGGGTCGGGGATCGGCAGGGCCTCGGCTCTTGCGCTGCTGAGGGAAGGTTATGACGTGGTGCTGAGCGGACGGCGCAAGGAGCCGCTCGAGGCGACGGCCAAGGAGGGGGCGGCTTCGGGCTCGCGCACGCTCGTCGTGCCGACCGACGTCACCGACCCCGCATCGGTCGGGACGCTGTTCGCCAGGACCAGGGAGGCCTTTGGCCGCCTGGATGTGCTGTTCAACAACGCGGGCGTCGGCGCCCCGGCGATCCCGCTCGAGGACCTGCCGTTCGAGAAGTGGCGGGCGGTCATCGATACCATCCTGACCGGCTCGTTCCTCTGCACCCAGGAAGCGATCAGGATCATGAAGAGCCAGGAGCCGATGGGCGGGCGGATCATCAACAACGGCTCCATCTCGGCCTACGCGCCGCGGCCCAACTCCGCACCCTACACCTCGGCCAAGCACGCGATCAGCGGGCTCACTAAGTCGACCGCGCTCGATGGTCGCAGGTACGACATCGCCTGCGGTCAGATCGACGTCGGCAATGCCTATACCGAGATGGCGGCGCGGATGAAGGACGGGGTGCCGCAGGCCGACGGCTCGATCAAGGTCGAGCCGCTGATGGACGTCGAGAACGTCGCCCGCGCGGTGGTCTTCATGGCGAGCCAGCCGGTCGATGCCAACGTCCTGTTCCTGACCGTGATGGCGACCAAGATGCCGTTTGTCGGCCGTGGCTGACGCCGCGCGGGCGAATGCCGGAGCGGCGTGCATGCTCCCCGCGCGTCCGGAGGAAACCGTACAGCCTTCAAGCTGATGTGACCGAAGCGGTGCTCGGGTAGGGCCAGAAATCGATTGCCATCGTCCTGCCCTGAGCGGTAGTCTCACGGATGGGTTAAGTGGGAGTGACGTCATGACCCGTAGCTTTCTTGCTCTCGCCGCTCTGCTGGCGCTTGCGGTCAGCAGCGGCGCGGCGTTGGCCTGCAGCGACAGCTACCAGGCCAACATGAGCAAGCAGACCGTCGCGTCGAACGACGGCCAGTCGAGCACGCCGTACATCGTGCCCCCGAGCAACAAGGGCAAATGAGCGGCAAGACCATCCCCGGCAGGGGAACCGCCGCTCTTCGGAGCGGCGTTTTTTTTGTTGGTGATTCTGCCAGTCGGATCGGCACGATATAAGAGATCGGGTAGGGTTCACATGAGAGGCCACTGATATGCACCATTCCCGTCTCTGCGCCGTGCTGATCGACTGCAAGACTTCCGATGTGGACGAGGCCGCCCGCTTCTGGGGCGAGGCGCTGGGTCGCCCCGTGGACCCCAGCCATCCGGGCAGCCGTGGCAATTACCGCATGCTGGAGACGCCACCCGATGAGCCGATCGTGCAGATCCAGCGCGTGGACCACGAGAGTCGCGTCCACATAGACATCGAGACCGACGACATCCCTGCCGAAGTGACGCGCCTGGGGAAACTAGGCGCCAAGGTGGTGGACCACCTGGAGCGCTGGGTGGTGATGCGGGCGCCCACCGGCCAACGCTTCTGCGTGGTACGGGTGCAGCGTCCCGGTTTCCCGAAGAATGCCAGCCGCTGGGACTAAGAATTGATCTGTTGCCATCTGGCGGCTGGACGCGCTCCGCCGGCTGTGCCGATGGGCAATGCAGGCTGAAGCTGATCGCGCGACCGCCTGGACGGCTGAGGTATGATCCCCTTTGGGTACGCCAACGTCATAACCGCCTTTTCTTGGCCCTCAGGCGGTGCTCACCCGTGCCATGTTACCGCGTCAACGAGCGTTGAAGGCCGCCGGGGAAGAAACCAATGACGATCGCATCGGTTCAGGCGGATCACTACCGGGTTCGCCTGCCCGTGGCGCTGTCGGACTCGACGCATGGGACCATGGAGGCCTTCGAGCTGATCACCGTGCGCGTCGGCGATGAAGATGGCGCCGAGGGTCTGGGCTACACCTACACGGTCGGCGCCGGCGGTGGCGCCATGCGCAACCTGATCGAGCGCGATCTCCGACCGCTGCTCGAGGGCCAGGACCCGACCCGGATCGAGGCGCTCTGGCAGAAGCTCTGGTGGGGCACCCACTACGTCGGCCGGGGCGGGCTCGTCGTGCACGCAATCTCGGCGATCGACACCGCGCTCTGGGACCTGATGGCGAAGCGACGCGGTCTGCCGCTCTGGCGCCTGCTCGGCGGCCACGATCCGCAGGTGCCGGTCTACGCC
>JBKPDM010000470.1:0-12854 GCA_046727895.1 Pseudomonadota bacterium
CTCTTGTTGAACTCGATCTCCAGCAGCTCCGACGTCTGATGGTAGCTGCCCACATGTAGTACTTGGCGACATCCGCGGCGCCGAAGCGGCGATCCGAGGTCGGGTTGTTGTACTCGAACGCCTCGATCACGCCCTTTTCCATGGCCGGGATGATCTCGCCGCCCGGTAGCGGGTCACCTTCGCGCCCATGGCCTGCATGACGTTC
The DNA here is from genome assembly GCA_046727895.1 of Pseudomonadota bacterium. GTDB lineage: Bacteria > Pseudomonadota > Alphaproteobacteria > Geminicoccales > Geminicoccaceae > DATAOG01. The sequence goes on from JBKPDM010000470.1 coordinate 206, forward strand.
GTGGCGAGGCCCACCGTGCGGTATTTCAGGTTCTTCATGTCGGCGGCCGTCTTCGGCTCGAACTTGAACCAGCCCAGCGGCTGGGTCGGCATGGGCATCAGGAAGAAGCCGACGACGTTGAGGCCGAGCACGTTCTGGGTGAGGTCCTCGTAAAGCTTCTGGCCGGGACCGAAATAGAACCAGGCGAGAAGTTGATGCGCGTCCCAGCCGTAGCACGGGCCGGTGCCGAACAGCGACGCCGCGCGATTCTTGCCGAACCAATAGGCCGGAACGAGGTGGCCGGCATCGAGCACGCCCTTGTTGACGGCGTCCTGCACCTCGAACGCCTTCACGACGGCGCCCGCATTGAGGTAATCGATTTTGAGCCGACCGCCACCCATCTCATTGACAATGTTGACATATTGCATCGCATCGTCGTTGAAGATGTCGCCGGCGCCCCACGAGCCCTGCATCTTCAGGACAGTGGTTTCGGCCCGCGAGATGTTCGGGGCGGCGAGGGCGGCGGTCGCGCCGGCCGCCGTGGCCGCGGCACCTCTAAGGAAACGACGGCGCGAGGCCTTGCCCGGCGGCTCGGTCGTCGCGGTGGTCGGCTGTTCAGCCTGTTGGATCTCGGACATATCAAGGATCTCCCTGGTCAAGCAGCATGGGGCCGACACCCCAATGCCTGCCACGCAGCGCTATTATAGTGACGCACCCCGGCAACCGTGTCGTTCCGGGCAGCGCCATTCTGGCAGATAGCTTAGTCCGAAGCCGTCGGCTGTCAAATCGAAGTCCACCGAAAAGTTGTCATTTTCACTCCCCTTCGGGCCAACCGCTTGTGATTCCCGGGCTGCGGAGGCGACCCTGTGGGCTGGTGCTCGGCTACTCCCCGCTCTATGTAACGCGCCAGCGTTGAATGCGACGCGCGGGCATTGGACCACTCATGGAGACGACGATGCGCCGGCTGCTCGCCGTGCTGCTCCTCGCCCTCGTCACCTGGCTGCCGGGCACGGCCCGGGCCGCCAGGGACGAGCTGGTGATCGGGATCACCCAGTTCCCTTCGACCTTCCATCCGAACATCGATGCCATGGCCGCCAAGAGCTACATCCTGGCGCTGGCCCAGCGGCCGCTCACCGCCTATGACGCCGGCTGGGAGCTGATCTGCATGCTCTGCACCAAGCTGCCGACGATCGAAAACGGGCTGGCGGTGATCGAGAAGCAGGCCGACGGCACCGACGGCATCGCGCTCACCTACACGATCCAGCCCAACGCGACCTGGGGCGACGGTACCCCCGTGACCACGGCCGACGTTCTGTTCACTTACGAGGTCGGCAAGCATCCGCAGAGCGGCGTCGGCAACGCCGAGCTGTACCGACGCATCACCGCGATCGACGTGGTCGACGACAAGACCTTCACGATCCATGACAAGAAGCTCACCTTCGACTACAACGCCATCAACGACTTCCGGTTGCTGCCGGCGCATCTCGACCGCGCGGTGTTCGAAGCCGATCCGGCGGGCTACCGCAACCGGACCACATTCGATACCGATCCGACCAATCCGGGCCTGTATTTCGGACCCTATCGGATCACCCAGGTCTCGCCCGGCGCCTACGTCGTGCTGGAGCCGAACCCCACCTGGTGGGGCGATCCACCGTTCTTCAAGCGGATCGTGGTCAAGGTGATCGAGAACACCTCCGCGCTCGAGGCCAACCTGCTTTCGGGCGGCATCGACATGATCGCCGGTGAGCTCGGCCTGACCATCGACCAGGCGCTGGCTTTCGAGCAGCGGCACGGCGACCGCTACCAGATCGTCTACAAACCCGGGCTGTACTACGAGCACATCGACCTCAATCTCGACAATCCGATCCTGGCCGATCCGAGGGTCCGCAAGGCGTTGATACTCGGGCTCGACCGCGAGGCCATGAGCCGGCAGCTGTTTCGGGGCAAGCAGCCGGTCGCCGATACCAGCGTCAGCCCGCTCGACTGGGTGTACGCCGATGACGTTCCGCACTACGCGGAGGATTTGGCGGCAGCCGGGGCGCTGCTCGACCAGGCCGGCTGGAATGGCATGAAAGGCGGGGTCCGGCACAACGCGGCCGGGCAACCCCTCCAGCTCGAGCTGATGACCACGGCCGGCGATCGGACCCGCGAGCTGGTCGAGCAGGTGCTGCAGAGCCAATGGCAGCGGCTCGGCATCGACGTTCGCATTCGCAACGAGCCGGCCCGGGTGCTGTTCGGCGAGACCCTGACCAAGCGCAAGTTCACCGGCATGGCGATGTTCGCCTGGATCAGCTCGCCCGAGAACGTGCCGCGCACCACCCTGCATTGCGATGAGATTCCGACCGAGGGCAACGGTTGGTCTGGTCAGAACTACACCGGCTTCTGCGACCCGGAGATGGACCGGCTGATCGACCAGATCGAGGTTGAGCTCGACCGCGACAAGCGCAAAGCGATGTGGCACCGGTTGCAGGAAATCTACGCCGCGCAGCTGCCGGTTCTGCCCCTGTACTTCCGCTCGGAGCCGCACATCTGGCCGCTTTGGCTCGAGGGCGTGACGCCGACCGGGCACCAGAACCCCTCGACCCTTTGGGTCGAGCACTGGCGGGCCGCCGAGCCGAGCTGAGCGGGCCGGAGGCGGGGAGGGCGTCCCTGGAACATGGCACGTTTTCTGATCCGGCGGCTGTGCGAATCGCTGATCGTGCTGCTGCTGATGTCGTTCGTGATCTACGGGCTGCTCGGCCTGATGCCGGGCGACCCGATCGATCTGATGGCGAGCGGCGATCCAAACATCACGTCTGCGGACATTGCCCGGCTCAAGCAGGTATATGGGCTCGATCGACCGCTGCTCGAGCGTTACGGCCACTGGCTAGGCGCCGGGCTGCGGGGCGATTTCGGCTATTCGCGCCTGCAGGCGCGCCCGGTGCTCGAGGTGCTGCTGCCCCGTCTGGGTAACACCTGCCTGCTCATGGGCCTGAGCTTCCTGCTCGCCCTGATCATCGCGCTGCCCGCCGGCATCGTGGCCGCGCTCAGGCCGCACTCCTGGCTGGACTACGGCCTCAACCTGTTCGCTTTCGCCGGCATCTCGATACCATCGTTCTGGTTGGCGCTGCTGCTGATTCTGCTGTTCTCGGTCGAGCTCGGCTGGCTGCCGGCAGGCGGCGTCACCAGCGTGGGCACCGACACGCTGGGCGACCGGCTGGTCCACCTGCTGTTGCCGGTTCTGACGCTTGCGGTGCTGACCGTGGGCAGCATGCTCCGGTTCACCCGCAGCGCGATGCTCGAGACCCTGAGGCAGGATTACATCCGCACCGCGCTGGCCAAAGGTCTCGGCACACTCGGCGTGGTGCTCGGCCACGCGCTGCGCAACGCCATGATCCCACTGGTGACGATCATCGCGCTGCATTTCGGGGCGCTGTTCTCGGGCGCGCTGATCGTCGAGACGATGTTCGCCTATCTCGGCATGGGCAAGCTGATCTATGATTCGATCGTCGGCAACGACTTCAATCTCGCTCTGGTCGGCCTGCTGTTCGCAACGCTCTTGACCCTGCTTAGCAATCTCGGCGCCGACGTGGTCTACGCCTGGCTTGATCCGCGGATCTCCTATGAGAGCTGACGCGAGCCCGCTTGTCGCCGCAGCGCGCGCGCCACTGGCGCCGGGCGCCTCGCCGGGTCGCCTGCTTGCCCGTCGCTTTCTGCGCCATCGGCTGGCACTGGCGAGCGCTGTGATGCTGGCGCTGCTGGTGCTCGTCTGTCTCGCCGCGCCGCTGTTCGAGCGCCTGCTCGGGCACGATCCCAACGCGGTCGACCTGTTCGGCCGTTTCGCACCACCGAGCCTCGGCCACCCGTTGGGCACCGACGAGCTCGGCCGCGATTTGCTGCTGCGGCTGCTCTATGGCGGCCAGGTGTCGCTGTTCGTCGGCCTGGTCGGCGCGATCGCGGCCGCCAGCGTCGGTACAATCATCGGCCTGGTCGCGGGCTACGTCGGCGGCCGCGTCGATGCCCTCCTGATGCGCCTTACGGACGCGGTGATCGCACTACCCCTGCTGCCGCTCCTTATCGTCCTGGCGGCGGTCGATCTGAGCAAGCTTGACCTGCCGATCGAGCTGGCCCGATCGGAACACGTCAGCCTGTATCGCATCTTGCTGGTCATCGCTCTGGTCGGCTGGACCACAGTCGCGCGGCTGGTCCGCGGCACGACGCTCTCGGTGCGCGAGCGCGACTACATCCGGGCCGCCGTCGCCCAAGGCGCAGGGCCGCTGCGGATCATGCTGGCGCACATTCTGCCGAATGTGGTCTCACCGATCATCGTCGCGACCACGCTGTCGGTCGGCAACGTTATCCTCACCGAGTCGGTGCTGAGCTTTCTCGGCCTCGGCATCCAGCCGCCGCTGCCCAGTTGGGGCAACATGCTGACCAATGCCCAGGAGCTGATCTGGCAGGCCCCAGCGCTCGCGATCTATCCCGGCCTGCTGATCTTCGTCACCGTGATCGCGTTCAACTTCCTCGGCGATGGCTTGCAGGACGCAATGGATCCGCGGGCGAACGCGCCGTGACCATCCAGACTTGGCCGTCGGGGAACGGTCTGATTGATCGAGTCCTCGGCTTTCTTGCTCGTGACGGCGCCTTCTGTTAGATCTGACCAAGTCCACCTCGGGTTTAGCGACGGGAATCAGCAAAGAATCGGGTCGCTTTTGTGACCTTGATCGTGGAGTCCACGCTGGACGGTGCGGCGAACGCGTAGCGTTCTCGAGGCAGTACCTCGACATTTCCGGAGTATTTGTGCTAAAATTCACGTAGATCTGCTGGCGATGGTACGAGTCGTCGGCTGCTTGACGAGGCAGGCGAGGCGTTCTTGCGATCGGGACACGGCGCTTCGCGGCAGACATGACGATCCGTGGCGGAATATGCCGACACGCGGGACAGTGGCGAGTACGTCGAGCAGACTCGATGCCCGCCGCGGCGCCGAGTGAGCCTTGGTCATTGGGCGGGACTAGGAAGGCTGCATTTCTCTTGACACTCAGCCGATCCGCATTTCTCTTGACACCCGGGCTGTTAGTCGCGACTCCCTTCCTGCCCTCGAGCGCGGGTGATCGCAACACTCAGCTGGGCCCTCCATCGGGCAGCAGTGGTGGACATCGATGCTGAGGCTGCGCATCCCTGCAGATGCCCGCCCAACCCAACCTAGGAAGGTTCTATAGGATGGCGAACGAGGCTCTACGCCTAATCGGTGGCCCTTCGGAAGTGGGCGTGGCCGGCGCCACCGACGAACTGAATTTGCGCGAGCTCTGGCGGGCGCTGGCGCGCCGCAAGTTCGTGGTTCTGGCGACCATCGTGGTGATCACCGGTGGCGCCTTTGCCTACATCTCGCAGCAGCCGCCGATGTACACCGGCGAAGCGTTGGTTCACATACAAAATCGTGACGCCCAGGTCGTGAACATCGAGAGCGTGGTTCCAGAGATGGCCGCCGACCCGGCGACCATCGAAAGTGAAGTTCAGCTGCTGACCTCACCCGCGTTCGAGCGTCGGATCGTCGAAGAGATGAACTTGGTGCAGGATCCTGAATTCAACCCTGCATTGCTCAATGACGAGTCTGAGATATCAATCCTGGAAATGCTCAACCCATTGCGGTACATCCCGAAAGAATGGTGGGCGTTGCTCAAGAGCAGCGACGACGCCAAGCTTAGCGCGATCGCCGAGAAGATCGACCCGGCCAGCGCGACCCTCAACAGGGTGATCGGCAACTTCGCCAGCCGGCTCGCGGTCGCTGAGGTCGGCCGCTCGTACGTCATCTCGATATCTTTCCTGTCCGAAGATCCGGTGAAGGCGGCCGATATCGCGAACAAGATGGCCGAAGAGTATCTGACCACGCAGGTCGAGGCCAAGTACGACGCGGCCCAGCGCGCGATCGAGTGGCTCTCGAAACGGATCAAGGAGCTGCGCGGCAACGTGCTCGAGGCCGAGGCCAAGATCGTCGAGTACCGGACCAAGAACAACCTCGTCAACACTGCAGAATCCAACCCAGTCACCCTGCAGTTCTTCCAGCTCAATACCCAGCTGGCTCTGGCCCAGGCGCAACGGGCCGAGGCGGAGGCGCGCCTCAGCGAGGCCCGCAGCGTGCTGAACTCGAACGGTGGGGCGCAGGCGGCGGCCCTGGTCCTGACCTCGCCCCTGATGGACAGTCTGCGCAGCCAGGAGACGGAGCTGATTCGCAGGTTATCGGAGATGTCCACCATCTACGGCGAAAACCACCCCCAGATGGTCAACACGCGGGCCGAGATCCAGAGCGTTCGCGACAAGATGCTGGAGGAGGCCAAGCGGATCATCCAGAACCTGAGCAACGAGGTTGCGGTTGCCAAAGCGCGCGAGCAGGAACTGACCAACAGCATGGCCAAGCTGCAGTCGGATGCAGCGCGGGTTGACCTGGCCGGCGTCGAGCTTTCGGACCTGACGCGTGAGGCCGATACCAATCGCCAACTGTTCCAGACCTTTCTGACCCGCTTCCGAGAGATCGTCGAGCAGCAGGGCCTGCAGGAGGCGGACGCGCGGATCCTGTCGGCTGCCGCCCCGCCGACCGCACCGTCGCATCCGAAGATCGCGCTCGTGACGATGATTGCCCTCGCGGGCTCGATGGTCCTGGCGGTGCTCCTGGTGTTTGTCGTCGAGCGCTGGCATTCGGATTACGGCTTCCGCAGCGCTGACGAGATTCAGAGCGCGCTCGGGGTACGTGCCCTCGCCTTGGTGCCGGACCTGAGTCGCCGTGACACGCAGGGCGTTCCAGCCGAGGACTACATTCTACAAAAGCCCAATTCGGCCTTTGCCGAAGCGTTGCAGCGGGTCCGCACCAGCCTGTTTCTGACCGACGGCGAGCACCCGCCGAAGACGGTGCTGATCACTTCGTCGGTGCCGCTGGAGGGCAAGTCGACGATTGCTACGGCCCTCGCCCGTCAGTCAGCCCGATCGGGGCTGAAGGTGATCCTGATCGATGCCGATCTGCGCCGGCCGCGGCTGCACGAGGTGATCGGCATGGCCAACCAGAACGGGCTCAGCGAGGTTCTGACCGGTCGCGCCAATCCGGAAGCGGCGATCAAGCGCGACGAGAAATCCGGGCTCGACTTTCTGCCGGCCGGTGTCGGCGTGGTGAGCCCCCCGGACCTCTTCCGCTCGTCGACCATGAAGGTTCTGCTGGAGGAGATGGCGGCCTATTACGATCTGGTGATCATCGACACGCCGCCGATCGCCGCTGTGGCCGACAGCTTCACTCTTTCGGGCATCGTCGACAAGTCGATCTACGTGATTCGCTGGGAGCAGACCCCGCGCAACGTGGCTTTGGCCGGCATTCGCCAGATGCTCGACGCCGGCGCCGACATCGCGGGAATCGTCCTGGCCCGCGTCGACGTCAAGAAGCACGCCCGCTATGGCTATGCCGACTCGGGCTATTATCGGGGCTACTACCGCAAGTACTACGTCAACTAGGGCGACAGTGAGCCGCGGTTCCGGCTGATCCCGGCCCAGAGCCACGCCGCGCGCGGCCGCTTTGCGACCCGGCGCGTCGCCCGACGGCATGGAGCGGGTGGCCCTGGACTGGCGATGCGCATGAACGCCTACCGTGAGGCGTGGCGCTTGGCGTGGCCGCTGATCCTCTCCAACCTCAGCGTGCCGCTGCTCGGCATCACCGACACCGCCGTAGTCGGTCATCTCCCCGATCCGCACTATCTCGGCGCCGTGGCGATCGGCGCCCTGGTGTTCAGCGTTGTCTACTTTGCCTTCGGCTTCCTGCGTATGGGCACGACCGGTCTGACCGGGCAGGCCTATGGCCGGGGCGACCGCGCGGAGTTGCGCGCCGGCCTTGTCCGCCCGCTGACACTTGCGCTCGCCATCGGCCTCGTCTGTCTGCTCTCGGCCGGCCTCCTGGTCCGCGTCTCGGGCTGGCTGTTCGAACCCAGCCCCGCGGTCGCGGCCAGCCTCGAAACTTACCTTCGCATTCGCCTGTTCGGCGCGCCGGCCGGGCTGGCCAACATGGTGCTGCTCGGCTGGCTGCTCGGCCTGCAGAACGCGCGCGGGCCGATGGCGTTGCTGATCGCGACCAACGCGCTCAACATCGCTCTCGACCTCATCTTCGTGCTGGGTCTTGGCCTCGCGGTGCCGGGCGTCGCGGCAGCGACCGTCTGCGCCGAGTATGGCGGCCTCGGGCTTGGCATCTGGCTTGCCAGTCGGGCGCTCGGCCGACTGGGCGGACGCTGGCGGTGGTCGGTGATCGCGCGCGCCGAGGCCTTCCGGCGCCTGATCGCGGTCAACCGAGACATCTTCTTGCGCAGTCTCTGCCTCGAGGGTGCCTTCGTCACCTTCACCGCGCTCGGCTCGCGCCGGGGCGAGGTGATCCTCGCCGCCAACGCCATCCTGCTCAATTTCCAGCTGTTTGCAGCCTTCGGCCTGGACGGCTTCGCGCACGCCGCCGAGGCCATGGTCGGCCGTCATGTCGGCGCCGGCGACCCGGCCGGCTTCCGGGCGGCGACCTCGGCCAATTTGGTCTGGTCGCTCCTGCTCGCCCTGATCGTGGCCCTAGGCTTCTGGCTCGGCGGGCCTCTGGCGATCCGGCTGATGACCGGGCTGCCCGAGGTACAGGCGGCGGCACGGACGTTTCTGCCCTACATGGTCGCATCGCCTGTGGTTTCGGTCTGGGCCTTCCTGTTCGATGGCGTGTTCATCGGCGCGACGCGGACGCCCGAGATGCGGAACGGCATGCTGCTGGCGCTCGCCGCCTTCCTGTTGGCGGCCTGGGCGCTCGTCCCCGCCCTCGGTAATCATGGCCTCTGGCTCGCCTTCCTCACCTTCATGGCGGCGCGCGGCCTCTGGCTCGGCCTGGTTTACCTGCACATCGAGCGCGGCCCGGGCTTCGCCGCCGCCCGGCTCCCCCTCAGCGACCGCGCCGCCTGACGGGTTTACCAAGCGTCAAGCAGACGGCACTATGACGGTGGCCATGAACCAGCACCGAGCAGGAACCGCGTATGCTCAGTCCACAGGAAGCCTTGGTCTACACCATGGTCGTCGCCGCCGAGTCGGATCACGAGATCGCCGAGGCGGAGATCAAGATCATCGGTGATCTGGTCAATCATCTGCCGATCTTTCGCGGCCTCGATCGGGCGGCCACGACGCGCATGGCCACGGCCTGTTCGAAGATGCTCGGCCAGAGGGGCGGCTCCGACAAAGTCTTCGGCCTGATCCGGCAGGCCCTCTCGGTGCCGCTGCGCGACACCGCCTACGCCCTCGCTTGCGATGTGATCGCGGCCGACAGCCGCCTGAATCGGAACGAGATGCAAATCCTCGAGCAGGTCCGCACCGAGCTCGAGGTCGACCCGGTCATGGCGCGCGCCATCGAGCAGGTCGCCGAGGTTCGCTTTCAGGCCGCCTGACGTGGCCGCCAACCCGTCGGGTTCGGAGATCATGGGGGCCGCGGGCGGGGCCTACCCCTTGAGCGCGCCGGCGGTCAGGCCCTGGACCAGATAGCGCTGGATGAAGCCGAAGAAGATGCAGGCCGGGATCAGGGCGAGCACGCCCGCAGCCATCATCTGGCCCCAGTCGACCGAGAATTTTGACACGAAGGTCAGGAGCCCGACCGCGAAAGTCATCTTCCCCTCGCTGTTGATCAGCATCAGGGCGAACAGCAGCTCCGACCAGGCGGCGGTGAACACGAAGCCGAGCGTTGCCCCCATGCCCGGCAGCGTCAGCGGGAAGATGATGCGGCGGAGCGCCTGAAAGCGGGTGCAACCGTCGATCATCGCGGATTCCTCGAGCTCTTTCGGGATGCCGTCGAAGAAGGACTGCATGAGGAAGGTTGCGAACGGTGTGTTGAACGCGGTGTAGGTGATGATCAGACCGAGCAGATTGTCGGTCAGGCCCAAGGGCGTCATCAGGCGGTAGATCGGCGCGATCAGCATGACCAGCGGGAACATCTGGGTGAGCAGCATGATGAACACGACGACGTACTTGCCCGGAAAGCGAAAGCGCGAGAAGGCGTAGCCGGCGCCGCTCGCCACCACGGTCACGGCGAGCGCCGTGCCCAGCGACACGATCACCGAATTGGCGAAGAAGGCCGGGAAATCGCTCTGCAGCAGGACGAAGCTGAAGTTGGCCAAGGTCATGCTCGAGGGCCAGAGACGAACCCCCTCGGTGAACAGCAGCTTGTCGGGCGTGACCCCGATCTTGATCAGCCAGAACAGCGGGAAGAGCGCGAACAGCATGTACAGGCCGATCGCCGCCCGATGGCCGATCGTCAGGACGAGGCTCCAGCCCAGGTCTCGGATCGCGGGGCTGCGGGAGGCTGTCGCGCTCATGTCGTGCTCGGCAGCGCGCGGCGCATCCGGATCAGGATCAGCGCGTAGAGGAGGAGCAGCAGCAGGAGCGCGGTCGCGATCGCCGAGGCATAGCCGAAGTCGAGCTTCTTATAGGCGGTCGTGAAGATGTAGCTCGGCAGAATCTGGGTCGCGTTGGCCGGCCCGCCGCTGGTCATGACGATGATCAGATCGGCGAAGTTGCTGATCCAGATCGTCCGCAGCAGCACCGTGATCGTAATGATCGGGGCGAGGAAGGGCAGCGTGACTTTGACGAAGCCCTGCCACGCCGTGGCGCCGTCGATCGCTGCGGCCTCGTACAGTTCGTTCGGGATCGCCTGGAGCGCTGCGAGCAGCGTGATCGCGAAGAACGGTACGCCGAACCAGACGTTGGCAATGATCGGCCCCCACATGGCGAGCGCAGGGTCGCCCAGGATGTTGTATGGCTCGCTGAGGATGCCGAGGGCAGCGAGCCAGTGGGGCAGGGGGCCGATCACGGGGTTGAACAGCCATGCCCAGGTGAGGCCCGAGAGAAAGGTCGGCACCGCCCACGGCAGGAACACTACCGCCTGGATCAGCTTGCGACCACCGAAGGGGCGATTTAGCAGCAGGGCGAGGCCGAGGCCAAGGCCGAACTGGAGGACGACCGAGGCGCCGGTCCACCAGAGCGTGTTGACGAGCGCCCGATAGAAGATCCGATCGCGCAGCAGGGTCTCAAAGTGGGCAAGGCCGATCCAGCCGGTCTTGAACGGATTCAGGATCTGGATGTTCTGAAAGGCGTAGGACAGGCCGACCGCCAGCGGCACGAACATGACCAGCGCGAGCAGGACCAGAGCCGGGCTGAGATAGTAGTAGGGCTCGAGAACGACGCGGATGTGGCGGACGCTTCGCCCCGGGCGGCGGAAGCCCGGGGCGGCCGTCGTTGCCGAACTGGCGGCGCCTACTGCGCCGCGAGCCATTTCTTTTGCGCGGTCGTAAGGTAGTCCGCCCACTCGTTGGCGACGTCTTCCGCGCTCCGCTCGCCGAGCAGTGCCTCCTGGCCGGTCTGCACGACCATCACGTCGGCAAAGTAGCCGAACTCCTCGAGATAGGTGGGCATCGCGGTCGGCTGCCAGCGCTTATCGTTCAGCTCGGTGAACCAGCCGGCATATTGCTCGGTTGCGAACGCCGGATCCCGCTCGGCACCCTGGTAGATCGGGATCACGCCGACGAACTTCGACCATGCGAGGTTGCTTTCGCGCGACGACAGGTGCGCGATCAGTGCCCAGGCTTCGTCCTTGTGCTTGGAAGCGGTGAACATCGACCAGCCGGCATAGCCAATGGTCGGGAAGGACTTGCCGGCCGGCCCGAGCGGCATCGGCGCGACCGCGAAGTCCGCCTTGTCCATCCGCTTGGCGATCGCAATTAGGGCGTCGGGGTCCTGATCGAGCATCGCGCAGGTGCCCGAATAGAAGCCGGCCACGATCTCGTTGAAGCCCCAATTGACACTGTCCTTGGGCGCATAGCCGTTCCGATACAGGTCGATCAGGAACTGCAGGCCCTTGACCGCATCCGGGCTGTTCAGCGTGCTGTTGCCGTCCTTATCGAAGTACTCGTCATTCCCTTTCATGTTGGCCATCATCATGATGTAGCCGTTGTAGCCGCCCGGCCCGCCGCGCAGGCAATAGCCATACTTGCCCTGAAGCTTCGAGATCTTGGCCGATGCCGTCATGAAGTCGCCCATGGTGACCGGCGGGCCGTCGAGCCCGGCCTGCTCGAACAGCTTTTTGTTCCAGAACATGGCCCGCAGATAGAACCCGTACGGTATCATGTACATCTTGCTCTTGACGATGCTGCCGAACTCCTTGGTCCGGTCGTTCAGCTCGTCGGCCTCGTTCCACTTGGCCATGTAGGGGCCGAGATCGACCAGCTGATCGTTGTTGGCGTAGAGCGCCAGCCAGCGATCGGGCATCTCGACCACGTCCGGAATCTGGCCGCCCTGGACCATGGTGGCCAGCTTCTCGAACGCCTGGCCCCAGGGCAGCGAGGTGATCTCGACCTTCACGCCCGGATTGGCGGCCTCGAACTTGCTGACCAGCCCGCGCAGCACCTCGGTGCGCTGCGGGCTGGTGATGACCTCGACCAGCTGGAGCGTGGTCTCGGCCTTGGCCGGCAGGGCCAGCGCGGCGAACGCGGCCGACGCCAGCGCCGCTTTGATCAGCGATGCTCTCATGTCCCGATGCCTCCTCGATGGATTGTCGCTCACGATCGGTGCTATCTAACAGCGATCGAGCGCCTGAGAGAGATCCGACCACAGATCGTCCGGATCTTCCAGGCCGATGTGCAGCCGGATGGTTTTGGGC
>JBKPDM010000471.1:0-18618 GCA_046727895.1 Pseudomonadota bacterium
GGGCGTAGTAGTCCGGATTCGAGCGCGTCAGCCCGACCGTCTCCGCGAGGACCACGGAGGCCTGCACGCGCTGAGGGTCGGGCACGAGCGCCTCAGAGGCTGCGTTTGGCAGGACCGCAGGCAGATCGGTGTCCGGCTTCCGCTCTTTTGCCTGCCAGCCGCCGAAATACCGTTCGATGGCTGCCCTGGCTTTCTCCGGCTCGATTTTGCCGACGATGACGACGGTCGCGAGGTCGGGGCGGAACGTCTTATCGTAATACGCCCGGACGTCCGAGAGCGTGAGCGCCGAGACCGAGGCGGGCGTCGCGCGCCGCAGCGTCGGGTCATCCTTGGGAAACAGCCCGGCATGCAGCTTCCGGGTAGCCAGCTCATCGGGGCTGTCGAGCTCGCCCGCGACGATCGCCGCTACCTGACCCCGCACCGTCGTAAAGTCCTCCTGCGGCAGCGCCGGATGAAGCAGGTTGTCGGCGAGCAGCTCCATTCCCCGGTCGAAATGGCGGCTCGGCACGTCGAGCGAAAAGTCGGCGCCGGTCGAGGCGTCGGCGGCGATGTCGTCCAACGCCTTCTGATAGGCGAGCGGATCGAGGGAAGTCGTGCCGAAGGAAAAGAGAGCGTCGAGAACCTTGCTCACGCCCTCCTGGCCCGGCGGCTCTTCGACTTGGGGATTGTGCCTGATCCGGCCGACCACGGTCACCGTGTCGCTCACGGTCTCCGGCTGAACGATCAGCCTCAGACCGTTGGCGAGCGTGTCCGCAGTGGGCTTGATGCTCGACGTCGGAATGGTGAGCCGCTCTGCGACGCCCTTGGCCCAGGCGGGCAAGGGCTCTGCCTTGGGCTTCGGCAGCGCGAGCATCTCCTCCCGGTGGCGGGCGGGGCTAAGGGGGGCAGGCTCGCCGGCCGACCCTTGCGATTTGAGGACCGCGTCGATCGCGTGGTTGAGATCCAGATAGGTCGTCGCCACCCGATCGATCTCCCGAACAGAGAGCTTTTCGATCTGTCGGAGGAGGTCAGTGGGGCTCTCGCGCCGCTCGATCGCCAGGGCCTGCGACCATGCGGCCGCCAGATCGGAGATCGAGTTCTTCTGAAACTCGGCGTCTGCCAGCTCGCTGCGCCTGGCGGCTTCGACCAGGTCCGGCTCGAGACCATGGCGCACTTCGGCCGCCAGGACATCCCGGATCTTGGCAAGCAACGCGCCGCCATCGCCGCCCCTGGGCAGGGCGGCCATGACGACACCGAGGCTCGCCTCGGGAAAGGCGTCGAGTGAGACATCCATGTCGAGCGCCTCGCCCGCCGCCACCAGACCATAGAGAGCGCCGCGCTCGCTGTTCAGCACGTCGGTCAGGACCTCAGCGGCCGCGTAGTCCACGCTGTCCGTACCGGGCAGGCGAAACGCGATCGCGACCTGGTCGTAGGGAAGGTCGGTTCGCAAGTTCAACGTCTCGGGCTCGAGCGCCCGGAGCCGAACCGTCGGCCGGGACGGAAGCTGCTTCGCGGCAATGTCGCCGAACAGTTCGCCGGCTCGGGCCAGGACCGTGCGCGGCTCGACGTCGCCCACAATGACCAGGATCGCGTTGTTGGGCGCGTACCAGGCATCGTAGAACTGGTGCAGCATGGCCGCGGTCGTGCGCTCGAAGGAAGCGCGCGTGCCCAAGGCATCCTGGGCAAGCGGCGTGCCCTTGAACGCCCTCTCGAGCAGCTTCGTATAGAAGACGTAGAGCGGATCGGACAGATCCTGGGCGACCTCCTGCTCGATCGCGCCGCGCTCCTTCGCCCAGGCCTCCTCGCTGTCCACGACGCCCCGCATACGCAGGGCCTCGAGCCTGAGCACGACGTCGAGATCCTCCGCCGGCACCAGAGAGAAATACTGGGTCACCGTCTGCTGCGTGTCGGCGTCGAACATGTCGCCCAGAGCCGCCGTGACAGCGCCTAGCGCGTCGGCCGACAAGCCGGGGCTGCCGCGGAACATCATGTGCTCCTGGGCATGCGCCATGCCCGGAAACCGCGGCGGCGCCTCGTTTGAGCCGACGAGATAGTTGACATAGGTTGCAACCAGCGGGGCGAGGGCATTGCGAATCACCACCACCCGCAGCCCGTTCTTCAGCGTGGCGCGGGCCACCTGATCCCCTGCCGTAGCACCGGAATCAGCCGGCAATGCCTCGGCGCGCGCTCCGTGGTCGAGGGGCAGCCCAACGCCCAAAAGCGCGAGGAACAGCAGAAGGACATGCCACTGGCGCATCATGTGGTCGATCCGAGCGGACGGCGACGACCGCAGACTGAGCCCCCGGGTCGCCTCGGGTCGGGCGTGGTTGGCCCTGAACTAGGATCGTAGCAGCCAGTCGCGCACGATCGCGATCTGATCCTTGGCCATCAGCGCCGGGGCGTGACCGGTGCCGTCGACCTCGATCACCTCCGCCTTGGGACCGCGGCGGGTCATCTCGGCCGCCGTCTCGGCCAGCAGAAGATCGCTCTCGGTGCCGCGCAGGACCAGGACCGGGCAGCGAATCTGCTCCCAGACCGGCCAGAGATCGATGTCCTCGATCGGCCCCGTTTTCATCGGCTGGCCGAGCCGCTGATCGTAGTTGAGACCGAAGCGCCCATCTTCGCGGCGGCTCGCGCTGTGCTCGGCGAGGTGGCGCCATTCGGCGTCGCTCAGCGGGCCGAAGCCGGCGTGGATCTCGCGCAGATGCGCTTCCAGGGCATCGAGCGTGGCAAAGCGCAGATCGAGACCGAGATAGGTGTTGATGCGCTCAAGCGCCGCCTTGGGCAGAAAGGGGCCGACGTCGTTCAGCACCAGCTTGCGGATCGGGCTCGCCTCTCCCGCGGCCACTCCCATGCCGATCAATCCGCCCATCGAGGTCCCGACCCAATCGACCGTGGCGAGCCTAAGCTGGCCGAGCAGCTGCAGCATGTGTCCGACATAGGTCGGCAAGGCGTAGTGCTCGGGATTGGTGAGCGGGTCACTCAGGCCGCGGCCCACGATGTCGGGGCAGACGACGTGCGCATCCTCGGCCAATACCTTCGCCAGATGGTCGAAATCCCGCCCACTGCGGGTCAGACCATGGACACAGATGACCGTGCGCGCCGCAGCGCTCGCACCCCAGTCAGTGTAGCAGAGGCCATACTGACCCTCGGGGCCGTCGAGTCGAATGCGGCACGTCTGCATCGGGGCTCTTCTCCAGCGGGCAACGGGCGCTCCTATCGCAGCCGCCCGGTTAACGAGCGCCTGCTTGGTCGTCAACCGGAAACGCCCGGCGCACGCCAACGAGGATGGGTTTGAAGCCTCGGCGAACGTGAATCACCTTGACGGCGGCTACCGTGCGCCGCTGAACTCGGCGGTCACTGAGCGCCCAGCCGGATCGCTCGGTGTCCGCACGCGGCGGACCCAAAGGTCCCTACCGCCGAAGGGAGCGAGATGCTGCCCGTCCCAGCTCGCGTCGGCTTGGCGCCGACCCAGATGCCGCCGGCAGGGAGCTGACCCATGCCAGCCGTCGAGCCGAGCCTCCAGATGTGGCTCACGCTCGCGCTCACTGCGGCGGCAATCGTGGTCTACGCCACGGAGTTGTTGCCGGTTGAGCTGACCTCGCTCGGCATCCTCGGTGCGCTGCTTCTGCTCTTCCAGGCGCTGCCGCCGGTCGACGCGGCAGGCACGCCGCTGATGGGCGTGAACGACGTCCTGCGCGGTTTCTCCAGCCCGGCCCTCATTGCGGTCAGCGCCCTGCTGGTGATCGGCCAGGCCATGGTCAGCACGGGCGCCCTCGAAGGCATCGCTGGCCTCCTGGTCCGGCTGTCGCGGGGCAGCTTTCACCGCGCCCTCGCCTTCAGCCTGGGCTATGTCACCGCAAGCAGCGCCTTCCTCAACAACACGCCGATCGTCGTGATCTTCATGCCGATCCTGCGCTCGATCGCCGAACGCTTCGGCCGCCCGGCCAGCGCTGTGATGATGCCGCTCAGTTTCGCCGCGATCCTCGGCGGCATGCTGACCCTGATCGGCACCTCGACCAACCTCCTGGTGTCCGGCGAGCTCGCCAAACTGGGCCAGCGGCCGTTAGGGTTCTTCGACCTCACCGTGCCGGGCTGGTTCTGGCGGTGGCGGGTGGCTTCTACGTGCTCCTCATGCCCCGGCTGTTGCCCCAGCGGGACGAGCAGCCGGGCTTGGTCATGGCCGACGGCAAGCAGTTCATCGCCGAGCTCGACGTCGGACCGGATTCCCCGCTGATTGGCGAGAGCGCCCGCGCCGGCATGTTCCCCAGCCTCGCTGAGGTCACGGTACGTCTTGTCCAGCGGGGCACGCAGGCCATTCTGCCGCCATTCGAGAACGTCACGCTTCAGGCGAGCGACATTCTGATCGTGGCCGCGACCCGCAAGGTGCTGACCGAGATGCTCGCGAAATATCATGGCCATCTGCTCAATCCGCCGGCGGCCGAACGGGCGGCCCCGCCACGCGGGCAGCGCGAGATGGTGCTCGCCGAGGCGATGGTCCGGCCGGCATCGCGCATCGCCGGCCAGACTTTGGAGTTCACCAACTTTCCGGCGCGCAGCCACTGCACCGTGCTCGGCATCCAGCGGCGCGCGCGCATGTTGCGGACGCGGCTCGGCGACCTGCGCCTCGAGCCCGGCGATGTCCTGCTCCTGCTCGGCTTTGCCGATGACATTGAGGGGCTGCGCACCGACCCGGATCTCTTGCTCATGGAGTGGTCGGCGAGCGAAATGCCCCTGGTGCGCAAGGCGCCGCTGGCCGCGGTCATCTTCGCCGCGATCGTGCTCCCGGCGGCCCTCGATCTGGTGCCGATCGTGGTCACCACCGTGCTTGGTGTCCTCGCGCTGGTCGTGACGGGCTGCCTCAACATCCGCCAGGCGGCACGGGCGGTGGACCCACAGATCGTCCTGATCATCGCTGCTTCGCTCGCCCTTGGCAGCGCTCTCGAGGCGACCGGCGGCGCAGCCTATGTGGCGGGCCTGGTCCTGCATGCGATGCGCGGCGCACCGCCGAGCGCAGTGCTCTCGGTGCTTTTCCTTCTCGTCGCGCTGGTCACCAACGTGCTGACCAATAACGCTGCGGCCGTGCTGTTCACGCCGATCGCAGTCAATATGGCGGCGGGGCTCGGCAGCGATGTGTTTCCGTTCGCGCTGGCCGTGACCTTCGGCGCCAGCTGCTCGTTCGCGACCCCGATCGGCTATCAGACCAACCTGCTCGTGATGGGCCCGGGACACTACCGCTTCATGGATTTCGTGGTCGTCGGCCTGCCCTTGCTGATCCTGGTGTGGCTCGCCTTCTCGGCCTTCGTCCCTTGGTATTATGGCGTATGATGCCGCCGACCGACCCAGGGTAGAACCACTTCGCCGACCATGGATCCCGCCACCGAACCAAGCCTGCAGATGTGGCTGACGCTGCTCCTCACCGGCGGCGCCATTGTGGCCTATGCCTGGGAGCGGCTGCCGATCGAGCTGTCTTCGATCGCCATTCTCGGTGCCCTCCTCCTGATCTTCCAGCTGATGCCGGGCTCTGGCGCCGCGGCGCTCAGACCGGAGCAGCTGCTGACCGGCTTTGGCAATCCCGCGCTGGTAGCCGTAGCCGCGCTGCTGGTGGTCGGCGAGGCCATGGTCAACACCCGCGCGCTCGAACCGATCGCCCGCCGGCTGGTCGTGGTCTCGCGCGGCCGCTTCCATTGGGCTCTCCTCCTGAGCCTGACGGGCGCGGCGGTGAGCAGCGCCTTCCTCAACAACACCCCGGTCGTGGTGATCTTCATCCCGATCCTGCACGCCATCGCCGCGCACTACGGCCGCTCGGCCAGCGTCGTGATGCTTCCGCTCAACTTCGCCGTGATCCTGGGCGGCATGACCACGCTGATCGGTTCGTCGACCAACCTTCTGGTATCGGGCGCGCTGATCGAGCTGGGGCGCGATCCCCTAGGTCTGTTCGATCCGACCGTCCCCGGCCTGGTCCTGGCGCTGGTCGGCGGCGCGTACGCCATCCTGGTGTTGCCGCGCTGGCTGCCCGAGCGCGAGGTGCCGGATGCCTCGGCGGGAGCTGCCGGCAGGCAGTTCTTGACCGAGGTCGACATCGGCCCGGACTCGGCACTGATCGGCGCGTTTCTGCGGGACCCTGTCGTTCCCGGCCTGCCCAAGGCGCGCGTGCGGCTGGTGTGGCGCGGCGAGCGGGCGTTCCTGCCGCCGTTCGGCGATCTTCGCATCGAGGCCGGGGATGTCCTGCTGATCGGCGCGACGCGCGCGGCGCTGGCCGATTTGCTGGCCAAGGACACCGGCTCCCTGCGGGGCACGTCAGCGGCAACCAACAATGGCGGCGCGAGCCGTTTCGGACCGAGCGATCTCATCCTGGCCGAGGCCATGGTCAAGCCAACCTCGCGCATGGTCGGCCAGACCCTCGATCTGACCAACTTCGCCGCCCGCAGCGGCTGCACCGTGCTCGCGGTGCAGCGCCGCGCGCGGATCCTGCGTTCGCGCCTCGCCGAGCTCCTTCTCGAGCCCGGCGATGTGCTCCTGCTGCTCGAGCGCGCCGACGCCATGGAGCGCCTGCGCGCCGATCCCGACGTGGTGCTGATGGAATGGTCGGCGAGCGAGGTGCCGCTGGTTAGCCGCGCGCCGGTGGCGCTCGCGATCCTCGCTGCCGTGGTCCTGCCGGCGGCGTTCGAGCTGGTGCCGATCGTGATCACCGCCCTGCTCGGCGTGCTCGCCCTCGTCGCCACGGGCTGCCTCAACTTTCGCCAGGCGGCGCGCGCGATCGATTCGCGCATCATCCTGATGATCGCGACTGCGCTGGCGCTCGGCAAGGCGCTCGAGGCAACCGGCGGCGCGGCCTTCCTCGCGCACGGCGTGCTGCACCTGCTGGCGGGGGCCTCGTCGTGGACTGTGATCTCCGTGTTCTTCCTTCTGGTCGCGATCATGACCAACGTGCTCAGCAATAATGCCTGCGGCGTTCTGTTCACGCCGATCGCGGTGCAACTCGCGGCGCAACTCGGCGTCAGTGTCATGCCGTTCGCGCTCGCCGTGATCTTCGGGGCCAACTGCTCCTTCGCGACTCCGATCGGCTATCAGACCAACCTCCTGATCATGACTCCCGGACACTACCGTTTCGCCGACTTCATGGTCGCAGGCCTGCCGCTGGTGATCCTGATCTGGCTGACCTTCTCGTTGTTCGTGCCCTGGTATTATGGCGTATGATCGCCAGCTAGCTGTCGTGCGGTCGCCCCGATGAAGCTGTTCTTCAGCACCGAGCTCGCGCCCTGCCCCTATCTCGCGGATCGGCTCGAGCGGCGTCTGGTCACGATGATCGACGGACCCGACCCCGATCGGCTGCACGACCGTCTGATGCAGGCCGGCTTCCGGCGCTCGCAGGAGGTCGCTTACCGACCTGTCTGCCCGGGCTGCGCGGCCTGCGTGCCGGTGCGGATTCCGGTCGGCGACTTCCGCCTGACCCGCACCTGGCGCCGGATCCTGCGCCAGAACGTCGACCTCAGCGTCGCCGAGCGGCGCCCGGTCGCGACCGAGGAACAGTTCACGCTGTTTCGGCGCTACCTCGCCGGCCGCCACGGCGCGAGCGGCATGGTCGACATGACCTGGAGCGACTTCTGCGCGATGGTCAACGACAGCCCGGTCGAAAGCCAACTGGTGGAATGGCGTCGTCCCGACGGATCGCTGATCGCCGCGAGCCTGACCGACCGGGGCTCGAGCGGCCTCTCGGGCGTCTACAAATTCTTCGATCCCGACGCGGCCAAGCGCTCGCTCGGCAGTCTGGTCATCCTCTGGCACGTGCAGCGGGCGCTGGAACTGCGGTTGCCCTACGTTTATCTGGGCTACTGGATCGCGGACAGCCCGACGATGGCCTACAAGGCGCGCTTTCAGCCGCTCGAACGACTGACGTTGAACGGCTGGCAGCGGTTCTCGCTGAACGAGCCCGCAGAGCCGCTGGCAGCGACGACCTGAGCGACAAACCATCCGTGGGGCTACAGGGGGGCGCCCAACAGGCGGCCCCGCCCGTCAGGCCGGGAAGGTGAGGACAGCTCTGAGCCCCGGATCATTATCCTCCAGATCGATCCGTGCCCCATGCAGCAGCCCCGCGATCGCAGCGACGACGCTCAGCCCCAGGCCGCTTCCCGGCGTGGATCGGCTGGTTTCCAGGCGGAACATGCGACGGAACACATTGCCTCTGGCGACGACCGGGATGCCGGGCCCGCTATCGGCGACCACGACCATGGTGCCTGGACCGCCGACGCCCAGGCGCAGGGCGACCCGCCCCCACCTTGCCCAGATCGACGTCCTTGAATCCCTGACACCGCCCGCCGGCCTCGATCTCGGCAATCGTCAACAGAGCGCCGAAGGTCGCCAGGATCGCATCGACGCTGGTGATGGTCTCGTCGATCCAAGCCTCGAGAGCGGCTTGGGCCGGCGGATCGTTGCGGGCCATCTCGAGGCTGGTGCGCAACCGGGCGAGTGGCGTTCGCAGATCGTGAGCGATATCGTCTGATACGCCGCGAACGGTCGCCTCGATTCGGTCCAGCATCGCGTTCAGGTTGTCGGCGAGACGATCGAAGTCGTCACCGGTACCCCGGGTCGGAATGCGCCGTGCGACGTTCCCGGTCAGCATGATGTCGCGTGCGGCCCGGTTTAGGCCCTCGATCCGACGCAGCGTGCCCAGGCTCATCGCGACACCGCCGAACAGCGCCAGGCCGACCAGCAGAACCAGGCTCGATCCGGCTGCTCGAACGATGCTCTCTTGCATCTCGACCTGGGGGTGGGTATCGCGACCGACCAACAGGTGCCCGCCGTCGGGCAGGTCGAGCTGCTTGGCGCGAAACCACCTCGGCTCCTTTGGATCCTCGTCTTGGCGGGTGAGCGAGAAGTCGAGCCAACCGCCCTTCCCGGGCGCAACCTCCGGCCAGGTCGCGAGATTGCCGGCGATCGGCTGATAGTTGTGATCTGCCAGCAAATAGATGCGCCCGCGCCGGTCGGGGCCGGTCAGGCGCTGATCCAGCGCGGCGATCAGCGCGGCGCGGCCGCCCTGTCGGTATTGCTCGGCCAAAGCCTCCAGATCGCTCGCGACGATCTCGTCGGTCTGACGGGCGAGGTGGTCCGTCGCGCTCCAGTAAACGAAGGCGAACAGGACCACTGTCGACGCTGCAAAGACCGCCGCGTAGGCGAGCGACAGGCGAAAGACTGCGGTGCGGTGAAACCTGATTGGATTCATCAACCTAATCGGATTTACGAAGGACGTATCCGGCGCCGCGTACGGTGTGCAGAAGCGGACGGTCAAACTCCTTGTCGATTTTCTTGCGCAGCCGGCTGATGTGGGCGTCGATCACGCTGGACTGGGGATCGAACTGGTAGTCCCACAGCTTTTCGAACAGCATGGTCCGGGTGACCACCCGGCCGGCGTTGCGCATGAGAAATTCCAGCGACCGGAATTCCTGCGGCTGCAGAGCAATCGGCCGATCGGCGCGGCGCACCACGCGAGCGAGAAAATCCATCTCGAGGTCCGCCACGCGGAGCACCGTGTCCGGCAGATTCACGGGCCCTCGACGGAGCAAGGCGTCGATCCGTGCCAGCAGTTCCCCGAAGGCGAACGGCTTGATCATGTAGTCGTCGCCGCCGGCGCGCAGCCCGCGGATCCGTTCGTCGACTTCGCCAAGCGCACTCAGGATGAGCGCGGCGGTCCGGTTGCCGGCGGCCCGAACCGTGCCGATGATCGTAAGCCGGTCAGGCCCCGGCAACATTCGATCGACGATCATGAGGTCGTAGCGTTCGCCCGACGCCAGGAACAGGCCCGCCATCGGGCTGGTCGTCAGGCCACTCGTGTTGCGCCCGACCACGCTGATCATGATCCGGTAGTCGCCCGCCTGGATCAGCCGCATCGGCCAGTCGGTGGTGATCTGCTCGCCGGGTCGCAGATTCCCCTGAGCGATCGCCTTCTGGGCGCTCCAATCTTCCAGATCAACCGGCTGCTCCTGTCCTGGATCGACCCGGATGAGGCTGATCCAGGCGATCAGGCCCCGGACGGCCTCGGTTCCCGTATTCCTGATCACGCTCCGGAAGCTGAGCTGATCCCCCATTTGCGGACTGGCCGGGTTGGCCGCGCCGGGAGCGAGGTTGACCTCGAGGGCGGCACGCGCCGCCGGAGCGCTCACCATCAAAGCAAGCAAAGCAATCAGGCACGCGCACGTCTTCATCTGACACCTCCTGAGGAAGCGACGCGCTCGAAGCGAACGCGAGCAAACCACAACGTGAGCCCGAGCCACAGCAGCGTGATGGCGAGAGCCCCGCGTTGCGCGGTTATCGGTTGCGGGTCGATGATGATCAGGTCGTACGCGTTTGAGTGCGGCCGAGAACGGATTGACGGTGTCGAACCACTGGCCGACCACAGACTGCCGGAGGCCCGGTCCCAGAAGAATCGGACTCGCGGCGAGGGGCAGAATGATCAGCCCGGTTAACAGGCTGCTCCGCACCGTCATACTCGCCGACTGCCCCATGGCCAGGAAGCCGAACCCGAGCACCACCGGCGTGCCGAACAGCGCCAGTGAGCACGCCGCCTGCGCCAGGTTCTGGCCGTGTTGCCTGCGGCCCAGAGATAAGGCAGTGCGAGCAGATACATCACGACCCAGGCGACGAGCTGGCCCCCGTCACCTCGGTTCGGTCGCCGTGCTCGTCGGCCAGGGCCAGGGTGGGCGCGAGCAGGAGCGCGCCAGCGATTACGGCCGGAATGGCTTTGGTCTTGAGCATCTTGGATCTCCAGAAGGTTTCCGGGCTGCCAAAGAGAGAAAATGAGCGATGTCACCTGACCGGATCTGGATAGTTGCATGAACAATTGGTCATGAGTGGTCGGCCGACACGGAGGTCGTCGAAGCCGAAGCCGGTTGACCCGCGCTGTGTTCTCAGCCCTCAGCGCCTAGACGCCTGCAGCCAGCGCACCGCGCGTCGCACCACGGCGCGCGGCAACAGGCGCACGCCAAGCACCGCGATGCGGTTCTTGAGACCGGGCACGATCAGAACGCGACCGGCGCGCAGGCCCTCATAGCCGGCGCGGGCGACTGTCGCGGCGTCCATCGCGCCCGGTCGCGTGCCTGGGTAACCGGCAGCGGTGGCGAACTCGGTCGCGGTCGCGCCCGGCGCGAGCAAGCTCACCCTGACGCCGGTGCCGCCAAGCTCGGCGGCCAGGGCCTCGGTGAACGAGAGGACATAGGCCTTGGTCGCGTAGTAGATCGCTGTGTTCGGCCCGGGCAGGAAGCCCGCGACCGAGCCGACGTTCAAGATCGCGCCGCGACGGCGCTCGAGCATCCCGGGCAGGAACAGCCGGTTGAGATGGGTGAGCGCAGCCACATTGACCTGGAGCATGTCGAGCTGGCGCCGCACATCGAGGGTCGCGAACCGCCCGCGCTCGCCGAAACCGGCGTTGTTGACCAGGACCTCGACGCTCACGCCCTCGGCGCGCAGCTGTTCGTAGATCGCCTGCGGCGCCTGCGGGTCCGCGAGATCCCCGGGCAGCACGCGAACCGCGATGCCATGCGCCGCTTGGAGCTCCTCCGCGAGCCGCCTCAGCCGGTCCGCGCGGCGCGCGACCAGCACCAGATCCGAGCCGTCCGCAGCGAACAGCTTGGCCAGCTCGAGCCCGATGCCCGACGACGCGCCGGTGATCAGTACGGACTCGGTCGCCATCGTCTGGGGCTACGGGCGATGATCACCGAGAACGCCGCCCGCGCGCAGCGGACTTGTGCACGACGATCCCAGCTCTCAGGAGGGCGCTGCCGGACGTCGTCAGTACTGGATCCGGCGGGTGAGGGCGCCGTCGACCACGAGATTCGCTCCGGTCGTGAAGCTCGAGACCGGGCTCGCGAGAAACACCGCGGCGCTCGCGACCTCCTCAGCCTTTCCCATGCGGCCCCAGGGATTCAGATCGAACGCCTTCTTGAACAGATCGGGCATGTTGCGCTCGATGTATGGCCAGACCCCGCCCTCGAAGTAGATGTTCCCGGGCGAGACCGCGTTGACCCGGATGTGCTTGGGCGCGAGCTCGCTCGCCATGCGCGAGGCGTAGTGCACCAGCGCCCCCTTGAAGGTCCCGTAGGCCGGGCTCGTGAAGTCGAACTCCAGCCCCGAGACGCTCGAAATCACCACGATCGAGCCGGCCTCGGAGCGCTCGAGATGGGGCAGCGCCGCCTCGACCGTGCGCACCGTGTGCAGGAGGTCGACCTCGAACTCGCGCCGGAACGCCTCCTCGGTGCGATTCATGTCGAGCGCGCTGACGTTGGCGACGACGATGTCGAGCCCGCCGAGCTCGGCCGCGCTCGCCTCGACCCAGCCGACCAGCGCGTCCCGATCGGCGACGTCGAGGGCACGGCCTGACGCCTTGACGCCTTTGCCTTTCAGCGACTCGACCGCGGCGGCGACGCCGTCGGCGTTGCGGGCGCAGATCGCAACGTGGCAGCCTTCGGCGGCGAGCGTCTCGGCGATCGCCCGCCCGATCCCCTTGCTGCCGCCGGTCACGATCGCCTTCTTGCCAGCCAGCTTCAGGTCCATCTCCAGGCCTCCTCCCCCGTTGATCGGTTGTCAGAGTGGTTGACATAGCGCCTTTCGATCGCGCCATCACCGAAAAACGGACCGGCGCGCCACGCTCGCGTGACCGCGGCCGCAGCCGGCCACTGGTCTCAGCCGGTGGTCGGCGTGAAGCTGTCGACGACGATCTGCTCGGGTCGGGCGCCTAGGGCAAGCGCCTTGTTACGGCACGCGTCGACAAAGCCGGGCGCGCCCGCCACCAGAACCCAGTGATAGTCCAGACCGGCGAACTCGTCGGCAAGCCACGCCGGAATCCGGCCGCGCCGCCAGCCGGTCACAGTGTCGACCGACTCGGCGCGACTGAGCGTCACCAGGTAGGAGAAGTTGGCGTAGCGGCGGGCGAGCGCGTGCAGGACGTCGAGCGCGAAGACTTCGCTTCGATCCCGGACCGAGAGGATGAGCTTCATCGGGTGAGCAAAACCCGCGCCTAGGGCGCGGCGGGCGATCGAGAGGATCGGCGCGAGGCCCGAGCCCCCGGCGAGGCAGAGCACCGGGCCGTCCGCCTTGCCCGGCAGATGAAAGCTGCCATATGGGCCGTGGATGGTGAGCGGACCGCCCAGGCGCTCGGCGGCATGCAGCCAGCCGCTGGCGCGTCCGCCCTCGTGGCGGCTGACGAAGAACTCGAGCAGGCCGTCGGGCGGCGAGCCCTCGTCGTCCGGCGCGCTCGCGATCGAGTAGGTGCGCGGCTTGGCGACGCCTTGGGTGCGGATCTCGACGTGCTGTCCGGCCAGGAAGCGGAAGCGCACGCCGGGCGGCAGGGCGATCACGAGCCGCCGGATCGATGGCGTCAGCGCCTCGGCTGCGACCACGCTGCCGCTCGCCTCGATCGGCGGGGGCGGGGTCTCGTCGGCGGACGCCATCGGTAGAAGCGGCCGGATGACCAGGCGCGCCGAGAGCGGCCTGCTCTGGCAGATCAGGCACCGGTCGGCCGCCTTCTCCTCATCGGAGATGGCGAAGCTCATCACCCAGCCGTGGTCGACCTCGCCCTCGAGCACCTCGGATTTGCAGGTGCCGCAGGCGCCGCCCCGGCAGTTGTGCGGCAGGCCAAGGCCCGCGGCGAGCCCCGCGTCCAGGATCAGCTCGTCAGGGCCGCAGGCGAACTCCTGCCCGGTGCCGGCGACGACCACTCGGGTGCCGCCGATCCGGTCCTGCGCCATTCGCTTCTCCTGCTCTTGGCGGCCTGTCTTGGCCGCCTGTAGTTGGCGACCCGGAGGCGGCCAGGCAAGCGTCGGTCGTCACCGCGACGGGGGCCGACCGGCGGTGGCCGGCTGCCGGCGCTAGGTTACGGCAGCGCCCGTCTGCTAGAAGGCATGATCTTCTGAACTTCGGGGTGTCGTACGTGAATGGCCATGACCACCGCCCAAAATTGCCCCAGCCTGGCCCAAGCGGAGCTTCTGCGGCAGATCGTGGAGGGTGCAGCCAGCGAGACCGGCGAGGCGTTCTTCAGGTCGCTTGTCAAGAATCTGAGCGAAGCGCTTGGCACTTATGGCGCCTGGGTGACCGACTATCTGCCGGAAGCGCGTCGGCTTCGAGCGCGGGCATTCTGGATCGGCGGGGGCTTCGTCGAGCACTACGAGTACGAGCTTGCCGGAACGCCGTGCGAGCCGGTCATCGATCGCTGCCGTCTGCTGCACATTCCTGAGCGGGTCATCGAGCTGTTTCCGGGCGATCCCGATCTGCAGACCTTCGGCGCGGTCA
Source organism: Pseudomonadota bacterium (assembly GCA_046727895.1). Taxonomy (GTDB): domain Bacteria; phylum Pseudomonadota; class Alphaproteobacteria; order Geminicoccales; family Geminicoccaceae; genus DATAOG01. Next base: position 14,260 of record JBKPDM010000471.1, read on the forward strand.
GCTACACGGGCATGCCGTTCACCGACGAACGCGGCCGGATCATCGGTCACCTCGCGGTGCTCGACACCAAGCCGCTCCAAGACACGGCCGACTACCTCGCGGTGTTTCGGATCTTTGCGGCGCGGGCCGCCGCCGAGCTGCGCCGCCTGCGCGCGGAAGCGGCGTTGCGCGAGCGCGAGGCGCGCCTTGCCCGCCTGATCCGGGGAGCGCTCGACGGCATCGTCGATGTCGACGCCGGGCTGCGCATCCGGCTGATCAACCCGGCGGCCGCGAAGGCGCTGGGTCTCGTCCCGCGTGAGACGGTCGGCCGGCGGCTCGACGCCTACCTGTCCGAAGCGAGCACGCGCAAGCTCACCGACCTGATCGCCTCGTTCGACCCCGGTTCGAAGGGCGCGCGGCGCGCTTGGATCGTCGGTGGCCTCCAGGCCAGACGGTCGAACGGCGAGGCCTTCGAGATTGAGGCGACGCTCTCCCAGACTCAGGACGCCGAGCCCCCCTCCTACACCTTGATCTTCCGCGACGTGAAGCAGCGCCTGGAGGCCGAACGCCGGATCGAGAGGCTCGAGCAGCAGGCCCGGTACCTCGAGGCGGAGCTGCGGGCGCTCGAAGGTAGCGGCAGGCTGATCGGCCGTAGCGAGGCGATGCGCACGGCGCTCGCGGCCCTCGGGCAGGTCGCCACGACCGACGCCACGGTGTTGCTGCTCGGCGAGAGCGGCACCGGCAAGGAGCTGTTCGCGCGCGCGCTCCATGAACAGAGCCCGCGACGGAAGGCGCCGCTGATCAAGGTCAACTGTGCAGCAATTCCAGGCGAGCTCGTCGAGAGCGAGCTGTTCGGTCATGAGAAAGGCGCGTTTACTGGCGCGACCAGCAAACGCGAGGGTCGCTTTGCGCTCGCCCACGGCGGCACCATCTTCCTCGACGAGATCGGCGATCTGCCGCTCGCCCTCCAGGCCAAGCTGTTGCGCGTGCTCCAGGAGGGTGAGTTCGAGCCGGTCGGCAGCTCGACCACGCGCAAGGTCGACGTTCGGGTGATCGCCGCGACCCATCGCGATCTCGCCGCCCTGGTCGACCGCGGCGGATTCCGCCAGGATCTCTACTACCGCCTGAACGTGTTTCCCTTGCCCATCCCGCCGCTGCGTGAGCGCGGCGACGACGTGATCCTGCTGGCAGAGACGTTCGCCCGGCGCTTCGGCCGCCACGACCTGGCGCCGTCGCTCTCGATCGATGATCTCGCCTGCCTGCGCGCATACACTTGGCCGGGTAACGTGCGCGAATTGCAGAACGTGATCGAGCGCGCCGTGATCACCTCGACCGACGGCCACCTCGATCTGCGCCGCATCCTGCAGCCGATGGCACCCGGATCGCGGGCGCCCGCGCCGACCGTCGCGGAAATGCCGGTAAGGACGGAGATCGAGATGCGCGAGTTCGAGCGCGCCAACATCCGCCGGGCCCTCGACGCGTGCGCATGGAAAGTCGCAGGCGACCGCGGCGCGGCCCGGCTGCTTGGACTGAGCCCCTCGACGCTCGCCTCCAGGATCAAGTCTCTCGGCATCCGCCGACCCAGGGCATAGCTCGCGAAATCCCACCAGGCGAACCCGCGAGATTTCGCGATTCGAGAGATTTCGCGCTCGACATCACTCACATGATGTCGAGCTAAGTGGCTGAACAACCTTGATGATTCCGCGGCCAGCCGCTTTGGCATGCCACTTGCGCCTCTGGGGGCAACTGTCGGGCGACAGCCGGCAGAGATGGGCACTGCCACCCAGGCACGGTGGTCATGCCCGACCCAACTACCTCACCGCTCAAGGAGATCACAATGACTGCGCAGACCATGGTTCAACAGGCGCCCACCCTCACCAATGGTGTCAACGTCGGCGCTCTGTTCGAGACCCTCGAGGCGATCAAGGCTAAGCCGGAGCTCGCCAAGTTCCAGTTCCGGGCGAGAAACCAGTGGATGGGCGCCGACCACAACCGCTCCACCATTCAGAACTTCTATGGCGCCTGTCAGGAGCAGATGACCCGCCCCGAGCCCTACGTGCTCGACAACGGCGAGCCCGCCGTACTGCTCGGCAACGAGAGCGGCGTCAATCCGGTCGAGTACGTGCTCAACGCGCTCGCTGGCTGCCTCACCACGACGCTGGTCTATCACGCCGCGGCGCGCGGCATCGCGATCGAAGCCGTGGAGTCGGAGCTCGAGGGCGACATCGACATCCGCGGCTTCCTCGGGCTGTCGAGCGAGGTGCGCAAGGGCTATCATGACGTCCGCGTCAAGATGCGGGTGAAGAGCGAAGCCCCGGCGGAGCAGCTCGCCAAGCTTGCCAAGTTCTCGCCGGTCTACGACATCGTCTCCCATTCGCTGCCGGTCGATGTCGTGGTCGAGACCCGCCAGGACTGATCGGCGCCCGGGGCGGGCCCGGGCTACGGCTTTGGCAGCGATTGCGTCCGGCGCGAGAGCTTGCGCGCCCGACGTCTTCCTGTTGCGCTGTGTTGGCGGCGCGACACGAGCGGCCGCGCCGCCAAATGGGAGTCGCCGCGAGCAACCGAGTCGGATGTTGGGCGGATGAGCCGATTGAGCGTGGACGTGATCGTGGTCGGCGCCGGCGCCGCGGGGCTCGCCGCCGCGCGGCGCGCGCAGGAGCTCGGCCTCACCGTCCTCGTCCTCGAGGCGAAGCGGCGGATCGGCGGGCGGGCGCACACCGACACCGAAACCCTCGGCGTGCTCTGGGACCGCGGCGCGCAATGGCTGCACCATGCCGGCCGCAACCCGTTCACCCGCTTCGCCGATGCCCAAGGCTTCCGCTACGAGCGGACACCGGGACCGCGCCGCCTCTGGCGGGGCGAATGGGCCGATGCGGCGCTGCAAGCGGAGCTCGAAGACTACTATGCGCGCGCCTTCGCCGCGGTGCATGACGTCGGCGCCCGAGGCCTGGACGTGCCCGCCGCGAACGTCCTGCCCGCCGGGCCGCGCTTTCGGGCGATGTTCGGTTCCTGGTTCGCGGCGCTCTCGGGCGTGGATCCCGAGCGGATGTCGACCCTAGACTACGCGCGCTATGCGCCGAGCCACGAGAACTGGCGCGTGGTCGACGGCTACGGCGCCCTGCTGGCCCGCTTCGGCCAGGGCCTGCCGGTCGAGCTCGCGACCCCGGTGCTGCGCATCCGCTGGGGCGGCAAGGCGGTCGCGGTCGAGACCGCGCGCGGGACGCTCCGGGCCCGAACGGCGATCGTGACCGTTTCGACCAGCGTGCTGGCGCGCGGCCGGATCGCCTTCGATCCACCGCTGCCGGCGCGCCACCGGGACGCCCTCGACGCGGTGCCCCTCGGTGAGGCGAACAAGGTCGCCCTTGCCTTCGACCACGACCCGTTCGGCTTGGATGCGCCCTGTTTTTTGCACTTCGAGCATCGCACCGCCGAGGTGATGCGCTTCGAGCTCCGTCCCTTCGGTCGCGACCTCGCGATCGGTTATCTCGGCGGCCGTTTCGCCGCCGAGCTGGAGGCGGCCGGGCCGGCCGCCATGGCCGCCTTCGCCGAGGACCGGCTGGTCGAGGTGTTCGGCGCCGCCTTACGCGGGCACATCCGGGGCGTTGCGAGCACCGCCTGGGTCGGCGATCCGGAGATCGGCGGCGGCTATTCCTGCGCCCTGCCCGGTCTCGCGCATCTGCGCCCGCAGCTCGCCGAACCGCTGGCCGAACGGCTGCTCTTCGCGGGCGAAGCCTGCTCCCTCGACGCCTACGGCACTGTGCACGGCGCCGCGGCGAGCGGGATCGCCGCCGCCGACGCCGCGGCCGGGAGCCTGCGCGTGGCGGCAACTGGCTCAGCTGGCGCTCCCAGGCGAGCCGTGTATGCAGGCCGCGCCCCCAACGGCACGCACCGTGACCGAGGTGTGGGTCTGGATTCAGATCTGCGGCGGCAAGATTGCTGATCCCAACCGCCTCCTTGGCGAAATGCTCGATCCGCGCTCAGCAGAGGGGTGGACCGAGGCGCAAACTCAGTCCCACCTTCCTCGAGACCATCCTTCTCCACGACCCCTGGCGTAGCGCCATTCCCCGCCAGGGCGTCCGCATCGCGGGCGCGTGGTTCAACGACACGGTCGACTTCGAGGGGGCCGGCATCGCTCACGAGCTCTGGCTGAACAGGTCGCGCTTCACCTCCAATGTCGACCTCCGCCGCGTTCGGACGGCATCCCTCTTGCCGCTGAATGGCTCGGTGATCAACGGCACTCTAGCTAGTGCCCGTCCATAAAGCCTAACGTGCTGAAATAATTGTGCGAATCAGCGTTTTTCCGCGGCCGGTCTCCAGCGGCTTCGGGTAGACTTTGGCGTCAAGCCACTGATGCCAAAGGACAACCCGCCACCGCCGGAG
>JBKPDM010000472.1:0-7968 GCA_046727895.1 Pseudomonadota bacterium
TGGAAATTGTTGCCCGGCCGATCGGCCGGAGCTAGATCATGGTCACCCATCGTTCGCTCCTGTTCAGCGAGTGGTGGTCAGAAGCGACCCGGTGGTCTCAACACCCGGTCGCTTCGCTCGGGTTCAAAGCGTCCAAGCCAGCCGAGCTTCAAAATGGTAGCGCCGGCTCAACATCCCCACAAGCATAATCGTGCAATCCTGGAGATCAGCATGCAAGCCGGTTTCGAGCGGTTGCCCATGTCGGCGATGCCTCAGGCCAGGATCACCGCGAACCTCTCAACTGTTTGGCATACAGCCGTTCGCGAATCAGGCGGATGACCCGCTCGCCGACCATCGAAAGATTGAGAGTCAACAGGAACTTCAGCGCGGCACTCAGCAGGACCACGCCGAGAAAGCCCGCGCAGAGCCACGTGAGACGGTGGACATCGCCATGCTGCACCAGGCTGTTGACGACGAGCTGCTGGAATTTCAAGGGTGCCGCCGCCAGTGCAGCCACAGGCACCGAGAGGCCGATCAGGCGAAGCTGTTGCCGGCCGGTCACCCGCCAGACCGCGCGGTAGAGAGCGACCATCGTCGTTGCATCGTGCTGGGCCATGATTCCACCCCCCGGCCGGCCGCTCTGCCCTGAGGGGCCCACCAACCATGCGCTGCCCGATCCGTCGATACCCTGTCGCGGCGGACGACCGGGCGACTGCGCGAAGCCTGCGCCTGGGCGCGCGCATGCGCCGTCTGGACAGGCGGTCCCGGCCTGAGGCAGGCTTGCGTGGAAGCGAACCTCGAGGCTGGCATGACCCGCGATCCGGTACTGGTGGATCTGGCACTGCAGGGCGGGGGCGCGCATGGCGCCTTCACCTGGGGCGTGCTCGACCGGCTGCTCGAGGAGCCCTGGCTGCGGATCGACGGCATTTCCGGCACCTCGGCGGGCGCCATGAATGCGGCCGTGCTGGCCGATGGTCACGCCGCAGGCGGTGTGGATGGCGCGCGCGCCGCATTGGAGGGCTTCTGGGCCAGCGTGTCGCGGGCGGCCCTGCTCAGCCCGCTACGCCGCACCCCGCTGGACGTGCTGCTGGGCCGCTGGACGCTCGACCATTCCCCAGTCTTCGTGGCCATGGACATCGCGTTGCGCCTCTTCTCGCCCTACGACCTCAACCCTGGCGGCGCCAACCCGCTCGGCGACATCCTGGCCGAGCGCATCGACTTCACCCGGCTGGCGCGCGCGCGGATCAAGGTGTTCGTCACCGCGACCAACGTGCGCACCGGCCGGGGTCGCGTGTTCCGCAACCGCGAGATCACGCCCGAGGTGATGCTCGCCTCGGCCTGCCTGCCCACCTTGTTCCAGGCGGTCCAGATCGACGGCGAGCCCTACTGGGACGGCGGCTATTCGGGCAACCCGACGATCACGCCGCTGGTTCGCGAATGCGACTCGAGAGACACGATCCTCGTGCAGATCAACCCGGTCGAGCGCCCAGGCACGCCGCGCACCGCGCGCGACATCCTCAATCGGCTGAACGAGGTCTCCTTCAATGCCGTCCTGCTGAAGGAGCTGCGCATGATCGCGCTGCTGCGCCAGGTCGCCAGCCCCGGGGACTGCGAGGGCGCCTCGTGGGCGGGCATGCGCATCCACCGCATCGCAAGCGAGCAGATGACCGAGCTCGGCTATTCCTCCAAGCTCAACGCCGAATGGGATTTCCTCTGCATGCTGCGCGATGAGGGGCGGCGCGCGGCGGAAGCCTTCCTTGTGGCCCACAGCCAGGATCTGGGCCGGCGTTCGTCGTTCGACTTGGACCAGCTCCTCGAGGTCGTCTGAGCCGAGGGGCCTGCTTGGCATCCTGATCGGGCGCCGTCGAGCGTGGCAGCCGCCGCTGCTCCAGAAGGGCTCGAGAGGTTGGCTGGACCCCTTGCACAGTTTGGGCAGGACAATCGCCGCATGTGAACCAAAATTAATCCCGCCGAGTTGGGCCGAGCCCTACCAATCTCGAGGTCCGGCCATAGGCTAATTGACCAGCACCGCTCGATTGACTTGCCGAGAGGTATGACCCATGGCGACCGTTTCCATGACGGATCGCGCCGGATACGCGAGTCGAACCCGGAAGGATCTGATCAAGCGGCGGGATTTTCTTTATCTTACGACGGCCGCTACAGCGCTGATCGGCACGGCGGCAGGTCTGTGGCCGCTCGTCGACTCGATGGAGCCGTCGGCCGACGTGCTGGCGAGCGGCGGTCCCGTCGACTTCGATCTGACGAAGCTCGCCGCGGGTGAACAGAAGATCGTGCCGTGGCGCAGCAAACCGATGTTCGTTCTACACCGCACACCCCAGATGTTGGATTTATTGCGTGAAAAGACTCTGATCTCGCAACTGCGCGATCCCAACTCGGAACATCACCAGCAGCCTGCCTATGCGGATAACTGGTCCCGCTCGATCAAACCGGAGTATGCCGTACTGGTTGGCATCTGTACCCATTTGGGTTGCATCCCCGAGCTTCGGGCGCAGCGAGGCAGCGTCGGGCCAAACTGGCCAGGCGGATATTTCTGCCCCTGTCACGGATCGAGGTACGACTTTGCCGGACGCGTCTACAAGGGAGTCCCGGCGCCGCTGAACCTGCCGGTGCCGCCTTATGATTTCGTCAGCGACACGGTCATCAGGTTGGGCGAGAACCCGAAGGGCTCGAATTTCTTTTTGAACAGCGTCGAGCAACTCTGAGGCTGCCCGGCACATCCACAAACGAGCCGGCGAAGCAACCAGCTCGCACCTCGTCAGGGTACCGCCGGCTCCGCCGGCACCAGGCGCGGCCGGCCATCGGAGTTGAGCGCGACGAAAGTAAACTCCGCCTCGGTGACCTTGGACGTGAACTCGGAATCGCGGGCGCGCCGCCAGGCCGAGACCTGAAAGCGCATCGAGGTCCGGCCGACCGCGATCAGCTCGGCGTAGACCGTGACCTCGTCGCCCACCTTGACCGGCGTGTGGAAGGTGATCTTGTCGACCGCGATCGTGGCGCAGCGGCCGTGCGCGCGGCGCGCCGCGACGTTGCCCGCGGCGAGATCCATCTGCGCCATCAACCAGCCGCCGAAGATGTCGCCGGCGGGATTGGTGTCGCCGGGCATGGCGATCGTGCGGATCGCCGGCTCGAGCTGCGGCGGCGCCTCGGCCATGGCTCAGCTGCGCAACGCCTCGAGATTCTCGTACAGCCCGAGCGCCTCGGGGTTGGCGAGCGCTTCGGTGTTCTTGACCGCCCGGCCGTGGATCACGTCGCGCACCGCGATCTCGCTGATCTTGCCGGAGCGGGTGCGCGGGATGTCCTCGATCTGCAGGATCCTGGCGGGCACGTGCCGGGGCGTGCAGTTGCTGCGGATCCGGGTCTTGATCCGCTTCTCGAGCACCTCGTCCAGCTGCGCCCCTTCGGCGAGGCGCACGAACAGGACGACGCGGACGTCGCCCTGCCAGTCCTGGCCGACGCAGATCGCCTCCTGGATCTCGGGGATCTGCTCGACCTGCCGGTAGATCTCGGCGGTGCCGATCCGCACCCCGCCGGGGTTAAGCACCGCATCCGAGCGGCCATGGATGATCACGCCGCCGCTCTCGGTGATCTCGGCGAAGTCGCCGTGACACCAGACGCCGGGAAAGCGCGCGAAATAGCTGTCGTGGTAGCGCGTGCCGTCCGGGTCGTTCCAGAACATCACCGGCATGCAGGGGAAGGCCCTGGTGCAGACCAGCTCACCCTTCTCGCCGCGCACTGGCCTGCCCTGGTCGTCCCAGATGTCGACCGCGAGGCCGAGCCCGCGCATCTGGATCTCGCCCCGACGGACCGGCCCGGCCGGATTGCCGAGCACGAAACAGGACACGATGTCGGTGCCGCCCGAGATCGACGAGAGCTGGATGTCCGACTTGATCGCCTCGTAGACGTAATCGAAGCTCTCCGGCGCGAGCGGCGAGCCGGTCGAGAGAATCGCCCGCAGCCGCCCGAGATCATGCGTCCTGGTCGGCTCGAGCCCGGCCTTCTTGCAGGCGTCGATGTATTTGGCGCTGGTGCCGAAGATGTCGATCCGCTCGCGCTCGGCCATGTCCCAGAGCACGTCGGCCTTGGGATGGAACGGCGAGCCGTCGAACAGAATCAGAGTCTCCTCGACCGCGAGGCCGCCTGCCAGCCAGTTCCACATCATCCAGCCGCAGGTGGTGAAGTAAAACACGCGATCGCCCGGACGCGTGTCGCAATGCAGCCGGTGCTCCTTGATGTGCTGGAGCAGCGTGCCGCCGGCGCCGTGCACGATCGCCTTGGGCTTGCCGGTCGTGCCGGACGAGTAGAGGATGTAGACGGGGTGATCGAAGGGCAGCTGCGCGAAGGCGAGGGGCGGCGCGTTTTTCTCCAGATAGTCTGCGTAGAGGACGGCGGCTGCTATCGCCCCGGGGTCCGCCGCCCGGTCGAGGAACGGCACCAGGACGGCGCGGCGCAGGCCGGGTATCCCTTGCGCGACCGCCGCGACCTTGCTGCGGATGTCGATCCGCTTGCCGGCGTAGTGATAGCCGTCGACCGCGACCAGCAGCTTGGGCTCGATCTGGCCGAAGCGGTCGAGCACGCCGTCGACGCCGAAATCGGGTGAGGCCGACGACCAGATCGCGCCGAGCGAGGTCGCCGCCAGCATGGTAATGATGGTTTCGGGGATGTTCGGCATGTAGCCGGCGACCCGGTCGCCGACGCCTACGCCATCCGCGGCGAAGGCGGCGGCAAGGCCACGCACCTCGGCCTGCAGGCGTCGCCAGGATAGCTCGCGCCGGCTGCCGTGCTCGCCGACGAAGACGAGCGCGGGGGTATCGTCATCCCGGCGCAGCAGGTTCTCGGCAAAGTTCAGGCGCGCGCCCTCGAACCACTGGGCGCCGGGCATCTTGTCGCCGTCCACCAGCACCCGGTCGGCTGTGCGGCTGGCCCTGACGTCGCCGAGATCCCAGACGTCCTGCCAGAACTCCGCCCCATGCTCGATCGACCACTGCCAAAGGCGTGCGATCGCGTCCTCGCCCTCGAAACCCTTGGCGCGCGCGAGCCCGGCGATCTGCGTCGCCGCGGCGGCTTCGGGACGGGGCTGCCAGAGGATTCGGTTCATGTCGCCTTCCTTCGGTTGTCGGCCACGCCTTCGAGGATGCGTTGCACCAGACGGTCGGCGGCGAGGGGACGCTCGGCCTCTGCTCGCAGGCGCGACCAGTCGACCGGCGCATCGCAAAGCTCGCGCACGACCTCGAGCAGATCCCGGCCGGACCCTAGCGCGCTCTTGACCGCCTGCTTGACCAGAGCCTGCGCATCGGCGCGCGCCATGTGCTCGCTGAGCGCGAAGCTGATCGCCTCGGCGAGCAGGACGCCCCGCGTCGCGGCGAGCGTCTTGGCCATGCGCTCCCGATCGACGATCATCGTCCCGGCCAGTTCCGCGGCATGCGCGAGCGCAGCGGCGGTGCCGCTCGCCATGGCGGGCAGCACGGTCCATTCGAGCTGCCAGGCGCTCCCGTCGCGCTCGTGGGCATGCAGCATGGCCTGGTGCAGGCCGGCGAGCAGCGTGGCGTTGCGGCGTGCAATGGTCACCAGCGCTTCGGAGCGGACCGGGTTCGACTTCTGGGGCATGGTCGAGGAGCCGCCGCCCGCCGCCTCGTGCAGCTCGCCGACCTCGTTCTGTGCCATCAGCAGCACGTCCTCGCCGAGCTTGCCGAGGGAGCCGGAGACCAGAGCGAGCCAGGACCCAAGCTCGGCCAGCGTGTCGCGCTGGTTGTGCCAGGGGAGCAGCGGGCAGGCGAGCTTCAGCCCGGTCGCGAGCGCCTCCATGACTTCGACGCCGCGCTCGCCCAAGGCCGCGAGATTGCCGGCGGCCCCACCGAATTGCACCGCGAGCAGCCGGGGCTCGAGCTCGCCGAGCCTCTGCCGGTCGCGCAGCAGAGGGGCGAGCCAGCCGGCCGCCTTGAGGGCGAAGGTCGTGGGCAGCGCCTGCTGGAAGCGCGTGCGCGCCACGACGACGGTCTCGCGATGAGCCTCGATCAGCTGGACCAGGGCGTCATTCAAGCGAGCGAGCCGCGCCTCGAGGACGCGGAGCACCTTCCTCAGCTGCACGACCAGCGCGGTATCGACGATGTCCTGCGAGGTGGCACCCCAGTGCACGAAGCTCGCCGAGGAGCCGCCGACCGCGCGGCGCAGCTGGGCGACCAGTGCCGGCACCGGCACGCCGGCGCTCGCGGTGCGGGCAGCGAGGTCGTCGAGATCGGGCCGGAAGTCGGCGAGCGCGGCTGCGATCTTGCGGCCCGCCTCGCTCGGGATCACGCCGAGCTCGGCCTGAACCCTGGCAAGGGCGATCTCGACCTCGACCATGGCGCGGGCCTGGGCTGCATCGCCGAGCAGCGCAGCGACCTCGTCGTCCTCGAGCAGGGCGATGAAGATGCCGCGCGCCAAGGTCGTCGCCTCAGGCCGCGGCGGGCAGGCGCAGGATCTGACGAGCTTCGGCGACGCTCGCGGGCCGCCGGCCGTATTCCGGACAGAGCTCGACCACGCGCTGGACGAGCGCGGCGTTGGAGGGTGCGAGCCGCTTGGCGTCGAGCCGGACATTGTCCTCGAGGCCCGTCCGGCAATGGCCGCCGAGCTCGAGCGACCAGCGATTGAGCGTGATCTGATCCCGGCCGATCCCGGCGCCGGTCCAGGTCGCATCGGGCGCCAGCCGCTTGAGCGTGGCGACGTAGAACTCGAGCACCTGCCGATCGACCGGCATGGCGTTCTTGACGCCCATGACGAACTGGACGTGCAGGGGCCCCTTGATCTGCCCCTCGCGCTCCATCTCGACCGCCTTGAAGATCATCGAAAGATCGAAGGCCTCGATCTCGGGCTTGACGCCGTGCGCCAGCATCTCCGAGGCGAGCCAGTCGATCAGCTCAGGGGAGTTCTCGTAGACGCGGGTCGGGAAATTGCAGGAGCCCGTGGAGAGCGAGGCCATGTCGGGCCTGAGCGGGATCATGCCGCCGCGCGCCCGCCCCGCGCCCGAGCGGCCGCCGGTCGAGAACTGCACGATCATGCCGGGGCAGTGCTTGAGCAGGCCCTCGAGCAGTCGGCCGAACTTCTCCGGATCGGAGGTCGGCGTCTGATCGTCGTTGCGCACGTGGCAGTGGACCAGGGTGGCGCCCGCCTCGAACGCCGCCTGGGCGGACTCGACCTGCTCGGCCACGGTGATCGGCACGGCGGGGTTGTTCACCTTGGTCGGCAGCGACCCGGTGATCGCGACCGTGATGATGCAGGGGGTGGCATCAGACATCGAAGAAGACCGTCTCCTTGTCGCCCTGAAGATGGATGTCGAAACGATACACCACCTGGCCGTCCCGTGTCGCGCGCGGGGCGATCAGCGTCCTGCGCCGCTCCTCCGGCTCGATCAGCCGGAGCACCGGATCCTCGGCATTGGCCGCGCTCTCATCGGCGAAGTACATGCGCGTGTTGAGCCCGATGTTGATGCCGCGGGCGACGATCCAGAGATTGACGTGCGGCGCCATCATCTTGTGGCCACGCCGACCCGGCACCCGGCCGGGCTTGATCGTCTCGAACCACCAGAGAGCGGTCTCGAAATCGGCCACCGCGCGGCCCCAGCCGCGGAAGCTCTCATCGAGCGGCTTGTCCTGGGTGTCGGCCGGATGGTTGTAGCGGCCATGCGCGTTGGCCTGCCAGATCTCGACCTGGGCGTCGCGCAGCGGAGCGCCCGCGCCGTCGATCACCTGGCCCTCGATCCGGATGTGCTCGCCCTCGGTCGCAGCCGAGACCAGGACGTGCGGCTTCTCCTGGGTGCGGATCCTGAGCCCGGCCGCCGACGGATACATGCCGATGTGCAGGTACGGCCCGGCGGTCTGCGACGCGGTTTCCTTGAGGTAGGGCAGGGGTTGGACCATGGCTCAGCTCCCCTCCAGCTTGTTCTCGAACAGGGTCTGGCGACGCCCGCGCAGCACGATGTCAAAGCGGTAGGCC
>JBKPDM010000473.1:0-5637 GCA_046727895.1 Pseudomonadota bacterium
GCCCTGCACAGCGCGGCTCAGGAACCGCCCTCGGGCCTGACGTGCGGGCGACCAGCATCATGCGCTCTCTCCAATCCCTAACGCGACACCGTCAGGTCGGTGTGATCTGCCTTCTCGTCACGGCTGTTGGCTGGGGGCTGAACTGGCCCGCGATGAAGCTCCTGCTGCGCGAATGGCCGCCGCTCTCCGCCCGCGGCACGGCGGGCCTGACCGCCGCTCTGGCGCTCGCCCTTCTCGCCGCCCTGCGCGGCGAGCGGCTCGCCGTGCCAGTACGCGCGGCCGGCCGCCTCGTCGTCGGCGCCGCGCTCAACGTCACGGCCTGGATGGGCCTGACGACTCTGTCGCTGCTCTGGCTGGATGCCGGCCAGGGAGCGCTCCTCGCCTACACGATGCCGATCTGGGCCACGCTCCTGGCGTGGCCGGTCCTGGGCGAGCGGCCGACCGTCGGACGCATCGTCGCGCTCGCACTCGGGGTAGCGGGGGTGGCGGTACTCCTCAAGGGTGGTGGCGGGCATGGCCCCGCGCTCGCGCCCGAGAAGCTGCCCGGCGTCGCGCTCGCGCTAGGGGCGGCGGTGCTGTTCGCCCTCGGGACGGTCGCGCTCCGCTCCCCGCTCGGGCTGCCTCCCCTCACCGCGACGGCATGGCAGGTCGGGCTCGGCTGTCTGCCGATGGTCGCGGCCGGCCTGCTGTTCGAGGCACCCGACCCGGACGCCCTGACGGCCGCCGGCTGAGCGGCGATGATCTACATGACCGCCGTCCCGATGGGCGTCTGTTATCTGTGCTGGTTCGCGGCCCTGCGGCGGTTGCCGCCGGCCGTGGCGTCGGTGGCGACGCTGATCACGCCGCTGGTCGGCGTCGTCGCGGCCGCGCTCGCACTCGGCGAGCCGCTCGGGACGCGCGAGGCGCTGGCGCTGGTCCTCACCCTCGGCGGCGTGTCCCTCACGCTCCGCAAGGACTGAGCGGAATCGCGGTCCCCGACGAACGGTGCCGGGACGCGGCCCCCTCGCCGGCGTAGCTTCGGTTGGCTGAGACTAGCCCGGCACGAGCACGGCGGCGCCGCGCAGACGCCCCTCGCGGAGCGCGGCCAGCGCCAGGTTGGCATCGGCCAGAGAGAAGCGCTGGATCTCGGTCTCGACCGGCACCTTCGGTGCGAGCTCGAGGAACTCTTCCGCATCGCTGCGGGTCAGGTTGGCGACCGAGCGCACGACCCGCTCGCCCCAGAGGATGTGGTAGGGGAAGCTCGGAATGTCGCTCATGTGGATGCCGCCAGCGACCACGACGCCGCCTTTGGACACCGCCTGAAGCGCGGCCGGGATCAGTGGACCGACCGGAGCGAAGATGAGCGCCGCGTCCAGCTCCTCCGGCGGCCGCTCGTCGGAGCTACCAGCCCACTCCGCACCGAGCTCGCGGGCGAACTCCTGGGCCGAACGGTCGCCCGCCCGGGTGAAGGCGAACACCCGGCGGCCCTGATGGCGGGCGACCTGAGCGACGATGTGCGCGGCCGCGCCGAAGCCGTAGATGCCGAGCCGCTCGGCGTCGCCCGCCATGCGCAGCGAGCGATAGCCGATCAGCCCGGCGCAGAGCAGCGGCGCCGCCTCGGCATCGTCGTAGGGACCGTGGATCGGAAAGCAGTACCTGGCATCGGCCACGGTGTACTCGGCGTAGCCGCCATCGATCTGATAGCCGGTGAACCGCGCCGCATCGCAGAGATTTTCCTTGCCGGACGAGCAGAAGCGACAACGTCCGCAGGTGTAGCCGAGCCAGGGGATGCCGATCCGATCGCCTTCCCGGAAGCGCTCGACGCCCTCCCCCAGCCGGGCGACCACGCCGACGATCTCGTGCCCCGGCACGATCGGCAGTTTCGGTTCGGTCAGATCGCCGTCGACCACATGCAGGTCGGTCCGGCAGACGCCACACGCCCTGATCTTGACCAGGATCTGACCTGCGCCCGGCTCCGGGGTCGGCACATCGGCGAGCCGCAGCTTCTCGCCGGCTCGATCGAGCAGCATGGCCTTCAAGTCGCTCACCTCCTCGGCGTCAGAGTGCCCCGCCGTACAGCTCACTCGCCCTTGGGCACGAAGACATAGCCGGCGCCGCGGACGGTCTTGATCACCTGGGGCTTGCTCGGGTCGGACTCGACCTTGCGCCGCAGGCGTGCGATCCGGATGTCGATCGAGCGGTCGAACGGCTCCCAGCCTTTGCGGTGGGCGAGATCGAGCAGCTGATCGCGGCTCAGCACGTGGTTGGGATGGTCGGCGAAGGCCCTGAGAAGGTCGAACTCCATACTGGTGATCGACACCTCCGCGCCGTCGGCATCGTAGAGCTTGTGCGCGTCGAGATCGAGCCGACACGGGCCAAAGCGGATCTGATGGGTCGGCGCTGCCGCCTCGGCGCCCGCCGGCACGCCCGCCGGCACACGGCGCAGGACCGCGCGCACCCGCGCCAGCAGCTCGCGCAGATCGACCGGTTTGGCGATGTAGTCGTCGGCGCCCATCTCGAGACCGACGATGCGGTCGACCACCTCGCCTGCCGCGGTCAGCATGACGATGCCGACCTCGACGTTGGCGCGCAGATAACGGGCGAGCGACAGGCCATCCTCGCCCGGCATGTTGATGTCCAGGATGACGAGGTCGGCCGGGCGTTCCTCGAGCAGCCGCCGCATCGCGCTGCCGTCCCCGGCCGTGCTGACGGCGTAGCCCGCGTGCCCCAGGTAGTCCGCGAGCATGCTGCAGATTTCGGGCTCGTCGTCGACGACGATGATGTGGCTCGGCTCCGCCATGGTGGCGCGTCGTCCCCGCTCGCGCTTCGATCGACCGGCTCCGAACAGGCTCCCGGCAATCTGCCATCAAAACGAAAAATGAAGCAATGACAAGGCCATTCACCTCGAAGCGGCGCGTCCGGCGCCGCGTGAGTCATGCGCCTGTCCCCCCGGTCGATGCTAGCCCGCCGTTGGCCAGGAGCGCCTGGACCTTGCGACTGATGCCGTGCGGATCGAGCGGCTTCTCGATGACGCGCGCGCCGATCTCGCTGAGGAAGCCGGTCACGTCGGCGCCCAGCGTGTCGCCGGTCACGAACACCATGCGCTCGGCCAGCTCGGGTCGCTGCGCCACCAGCTCGCGATAGAGCGCCGGGCCGTCCATGTCGGGCATCCGGAGGTCGCTGATGATCAGGTCGATCCCGCGACCGCTCAGCCGGGCGAGCGCCTCGCGGCCGCTTAGCGCGCGGTCGACCTCATGGCCGTCGCGCTCCAGGATGTCGGCCAGCAGTTGCCCGATGTCCGGCTCGTCGTCGACCACCAGAATCCGCCCCCGTCGCCAGCTTCCGGCCGGCTCCTCCGGGGCGGGGGTGGTGGCGCCGACCCGCGAGCGGGGCAGGCGGACGACGAACACGGCGCCCGGACCGGGCTCGCTGCGGAGACTGATCTCGCCGCCATGGGCGGTGACGATGCCGTGGCACACCGACAGCCCGACGCCGGTGCCGACCCCTTGCGGCTTGGTCGTGAAGAACGGATCGAACACCCGCTGCGCGATCTCGCGCGGGATGCCGGGACCGTTGTCGGCCACCTCGACGCTGACCGTATCGGCGTCGTAGCTGGTGCTGATCCGCAGCTGCCGCGGGCCGGAAAGGTTCTGCAGCGCCTGCTGCGCGTTGACGAACAGGTTGGCGAACACCTGGTGCAGCTGGTCGGCATCGGCCCAGACCAGGGGCAGATCCGGACGCGGCGCTCGGATGACCTCGACGCCGCCGGTGCGCAGACCATAGGCGACGATCTCGAGGGCCGCATCGATCGTTGCCTCGAGCTGCACCGGCCCGCGCTGCGTGGGCTTGCTGCGCGCCATGGCGAGGAAGGTCCGCACGATCCGCGCGCAGCGATCGGCCGAGCTGCGGATCTTGGCCGCGCGCTCGCGCGTCGGCTCGTCCGGGGCCAGCTCCTCGAGCAGACCGGCATGCCCGACCACCACCGAGAGCGGATTGTTCAGCTCATGGGCGACGCCCGCCAGCAGCGAGCCCAAAGCACTCATCTTCTCGTTCTGATGCAGGATCTGGCGCTGCCGCTCGAGCTCCGCCTCGGCCCGCTTGCGTTCGGTCAGATCGAGATAGGCGGCGACGATCGCAGCCTGGCCCTCGAAGGTGATCAGCCGCGACGCAAAGGCCGCCCAGACGGTCGTGCCGTCGGCGCGGCGCAGGCGGACCTCGTAGCCCTCGACCGCGCCGTCGCGGCGAATCCTGGCCATGATCTCCTGCGGATCGCCCAGATCAACGTAGAAGGGCAGGATGCTCCGGCCGACAAGCCGGTCGAGGGCGACCCCGAACAACGCCTCACAAGCCGGGCTCGCGATGATGATTCGGGCGTCGTCCGCGCCAAGGATCACCAGCGGCACGGGATGAGCCTCGGCCAGGACCCGAAACCGCTGCTCGCTCGCCTTGAGCTGCTGCTCGAACGCCTTCTGCGGGGTGATGTCGACGTCAAAGCCGCCGATATGCGTGGTCCGCCCCTGGCCATCGCGGATCGGAAAGCGGATCACCAGGCTCCAGCTGTAGGCGTCGAGACCGGGGGTGTACTCCTCGATGACCTGGGCACGGCCGGTCTCGAGCACGGCCCGGTCCTGCTCCGCAATCAGCTTGGCATCGAACTCCGCCTCGCTGTCGGCGGCGGTCATACCGAGCATGTCCTCGGCGGGACGCGCGAAGACCTTGCTCATCTCCGGATTGACAAGAACGTAGCGGCCCTTGAGATCCTTGACATACATCCCCACCGGGGCGTTCTCCATGAACGCTGCCAGGCGCGCCTCGCTCGCGCGCAGCGCCTCCTCGATCGCCTTGCGCTCACTGATGTCGGTGACCGCACCCAGCATCGCCGGCTGACCGCCGAAGGTCACCGCGCGTGCCGAGAACAGCGCCCACATCGTGGTGCCGTCGGTTCGGCGGAGCTCGAGCTCGAAGTTGTCGATGCGCCCCTCGCTGCGCAACCGTTCCATGAGGATTGGGCGGTCGGCGGGGCGGGCGTAGACGGCGCGCACGGCGTCGCCCTCGAACCCGGCGCGCAAGCCAAGCGTCTCGTCGGCGCGGGCGTTGGCGAACAAGATGTGCGGTGGGTCGATGCGCGCGATGGCGATGCTGAGCGGCACGCCCTCGGCGATCGCGCGGAAGCGTTCCTCGCGCTCCTCGAGCTCGGCCCGCGCCGCCCTGCTTTCCGTGATGTCGGTGACGGCGAGCAGCACAGCCAGCTGCCCGGCGATGGAAATGGCGCGCGCGGAGATCAGCGCCCACATGGTCGTGCCGTCGACCCGGCGCAGCGGCGCCTCGAAGCCGTCGACGCGGCCTTGGGCCTCAAGGTCCTGGATCAGGCGCTTGCGATCCAGCGGTTCGACGAAAATCTCCTGCACGGCATGCTGCGGGGCGCCGATGCGCAGGCCAAAGGTCTCGATTGCCCGCTCGTTGACGAACAGAACCTCGGGTCGGCTGATCCGAGTGATCACCAGCGGCAGCGGCACGCCGTCGGCGACCGTGCCCAGCAGCTGCTCGCGTTCCTCGAGCGCGACCTGGGCCGCCCGACGCTCTGTTACGTCGCTGGTCAGAAGGACCCGTCCGCCACCTGTCTCTTATACACATCTGACGCTGCCGACGACCTGCAAC
>JBKPDM010000474.1:0-3638 GCA_046727895.1 Pseudomonadota bacterium
GTACGGCGCCGACCGGGTCGCCGCCATCATCACCTTCGGCAAGCTGCAGGCGCGGGCGGTGCTGCGCGACGTCGGTCGGGCGCAGGGCCTGCCCTATGTCCAGGTCGATCGGGTCGCCAAGCTGGTGCCGTTCAACCCGGCCCATCCGCCGACCCTGGAGCAAGCCCTGGTTCTCGAACCGCGCCTGGCCGAGGCAGCACGCGAGGACGAGCAGGTCGGCCGGATGATCGAGATCGCCCAAAAGCTCGAGGGCCTGCCTCGCCACGCCTCGACCCACGCCGCCGGCGTGGTGATCGGCGACCGGCCCCTCGACGAGCTGATCCCGCTCTATCGCGACCCGCGCGCCAGTCTGCCGGTCACCCAGTTCAACATGAAGGACGTTGAGAAGGCCGGGCTGGTCAAGTTTGACTTCCTCGGCCTGACCACGCTCACCCTGCTGGCGCTTGCCGAACGCCTGGTCAACGAGCGCGGCACGCCGCTCAGGCTGTCGACCCTCCCGCTCGACGACCCGGCCACCTTCGAGCTCTTGGGGCGCGGCGAGACCGCGGGGGTGTTCCAGCTGGAGTCGGGCGGCATGCGCGAGGCGCTGCGCAAGCTCAAGCCGGACAGCTTCGACGACATTATCGCCATGAACGCGCTCTACCGACCGGGCCCGATGGACAACATCCCCCGCTACATCAACTGCAAGCACGGCATCGAGCAGCCCGAGTATCTGCACCCCCTGCTCGAGCCGATCCTCGTGGAGACCTACGGCGTCATCATCTACCAGGAGCAGGTGATGCAGATCGCCCGTGAGCTCGCCGGCTACTCGCTCGGCGGCGCCGATCTGCTGCGGCGCGCGATGGGCAAGAAGATCAAGGCGGAGATGGACGCCCAACGCGAAGTGTTCATCGAGGGAGCGACCGCGCGCGGCATCGCCCGCAAGCTGGCGACCGCGATCTTCGAGCAGGTCGCGAAGTTCGCCTCCTACGGCTTTCCCAAGGCCCATGCGACGGCCTACGCGCTGCTCGCCTATCAGACCGCCTATCTCAAGGCGAATCACCCGCTCGAGTTCTTCGCCGCGGCGATGACCATGGACCGGGCCAATCAGGACAAGCTCAATCTCTATCGCCAGGAGATCGCGAAATCCGGCATCGCCCTGCTGCCGCCGGACATCAATCGGGGCGACGCCAACTTCACGGTCGAGGACGGCCCGGACGGTGCGGCCATCCGCTACGCGCTCGCCGCGATCCGGGGCGTCGGCGTTCAGGCGGTCGACGCGCTGGTGGCCGAGCGGCGGGCCGAAGGCGCGTTCACCGACCTGTTCGATCTCGCGGCCCGGGCCGGCGGGCGGGTGCTCAACCGGCGCCTGCTCGAAGCGCTGATCAAAGCGGGCGCGCTCGATTCCCTCGAGGCCAACCGCCGCCGCCTCTTGGACGGCGTCGATCTGGCGCTCCGCTACGGCGCGGCGCACGCCGCGCAGGCGACGAGCGACCAGACGAGCCTGTTCGGGACGATCCTCGAGCAGCCGCATCTGCCCAAGCCACACCTGCCGCAGGTCGACGACTTCCCGGTGCTCGAGCGCTTGCAGCAGGAATTCGAGACCCTGGGCTGCTACCTCACGGCGCATCCGCTCGAGGGCTACCGGGCGAGCCTCACGCGGCTGGGTGTGATCCCCTCGGACCAGCTCGCCGCGAGCGGCGGCCTTCGGGTCAAACTGGCCGGCGTCGTGCTCGGCAAGCAGGAGCGTTCGAGCGCCCGCTCGCGCTTCGCCTTCGTGCAATTGTCGGACCCGAGCGGCGTGTTCGAGGTGACCCTGTTCGCTGAACTGCTGGCGCGGGCGCGCGAGCTGTTCGAGACCAACAGCCCGCTCCTGGTCGAGGGCGACGTCCGCCTCGACGGCGATGCCGTCAAGGTGCTGGCGTCCTCGATCGAGGCGCTGGACGTCGTGCTCGCCAATGGCGGCGCACGGACCGAAAGCCGCCTCGAGATCCGACTGCGCGACGCGGCCGCTGCCGCGAGCCTCGCGGATCTGCTCGGCCCGCATGGCGATGGCAGTGCCCGGGTTCGGGTGGTGCTGCCGCTCGATGCCGAGGACGAGGAGGTGGCGATCGAGCTCGGCGACGCACACCGCCTGGCACTCGCCCGGCGGATCGATCTCGAGCGCCGCGCGGGTGTGCTCGCCGTGGTCGATCTCTAGGACGGGCCGTCAATCGTAGGGCGGGCAGCCGCGCGGAAGCCACCCCCGGGCGCCGGCGATCACGCCGATCGCGATGCGTGCAGAGGCTGGTGCTGGCCTGATGCGTGCAACGTTGGTACGGGTCGGTGCGGGCTTGGCTTCCTGCGGGCTTGCCAAATCAGCCGCGGATCACTACACAGGCGACCATCTCTCACGCGGGTTGCGAGGCCAGCGCAGAGGCTGGGCTCGTGTTCCGGTGTCCCCGGGATGGGGACTCGACCCGCGGCGGCCAACCGGAGCGTGGACACTCTCATGGCGATTCCGAGCTTCACCATGCGCCAGCTGCTCGAAGCTGGCGTGCACTTCGGCCATCAGACGCGGCGCTGGAACCCCAAGATGGGGTCGTATCTGTTCGGCGTGCGCAATGGCGTGCACATCATCGACCTCACCCAGACGGTGCCATTGTTGCACCGGGCGTTGACGGCGACGCGCGACGTCGCCGCCGGCGGCGGGCGGATCCTGTTCGTCGGAACCAAGCGCCAGGCCCAGGAGCCGGTGACCCTTGCGGCACAGCGCTCGGGCCAGTACTACGTCAACCATCGTTGGCTTGGCGGCATGCTGACCAACTGGAAGACGATCTCGCAGTCGATCCGCCGCCTGCGCGAGCTGGAGGGCCGGCTGGCCGAGGGCACCCACGGCCTGACCAAGAAGGAGACGCTCCAGCTGACCCGCGAGCGCGACAAGCTCGAGCGGGCGCTCGGCGGCATCAAGGACATGGGCGGCCTGCCAGACCTGCTGTTCGTGGTCGACACCAACAAGGAGGCGATCGCGGTCGCCGAGGCCAAGGTGCTCAGCATCCCGGTGGTCGCCATCGTCGACAGCAATTCCGAACCGGACGGCATTGCCTACCCGGTGCCGGGCAACGACGACGCGTCGCGCGCGATCAACCTCTACTGCGACCTGATGGTCGGCGCGATCCTCGACGGCATTCAGGCCGAGATGGCCGCCTCCGGTGCCGATCTCGGCGCGATCGAGACCTTGCCTGAAGAGCTGGGGCCCGAGGAGCTGGCATCCGAGGAGCCAGCGTCCGAAGAGATGGCGGCATTCGAAGCGCCCGCGCCGTCTGAAGAGCCTGCGGCACCCGAAGAGCGTGCGGTCGGCGACGGCGGGCAGGCCGAGGCCGGCGAGACCACCTCGGAGGACGAGCCCGCGGCCGGCAATGGCCGCGACGAGACCCCGGCGCCGACGCCTTCCGCCGAGGGCGTGGGTGTGCCGGGGCCGGACCAACCGGCGCGGAGCGGCTCCTGACCGACGGAACCAGCGGCCGCCGGTCGCGGCTCCCGATGCGACACACGAAGCGAGTGCGATCCCCGATGGCAGAAATCACCGCGTCTCTCGTCAAGCGACTGCGCGACCAGACCGGCGCCGGCATGATGGACTGCAAGGCCGCGCTCAGGGAGACTGGCGGCGATCTCGAGGC
>JBKPDM010000475.1:0-5683 GCA_046727895.1 Pseudomonadota bacterium
GGAGATGCCACCGCTCTGCCGTTCGGCGACGATCACTTCGATGCGGCGCTGACCATTCACGCGGCGATGAAGATACCGGCCAAGCACGAGGTGTACGAGGAGGCCCGGCGCGTCGTGAAGCCGGGCGGGATGTTCGCCGTCTATGACGTTCTGCAGGGCGAGGGCGGCGAGGTCCTGTTCCCGGTGCCCTGGGCGCGCGAGCCTTCGATCAGCCATCTGGCGACGCCCGACGAGATGCGCTCGCTCCTGACCGATGCCGGCTTCAAGATCCTGGAGGTGCCGGACTCGACCGACGAGAGCCAGCGCTTTTTCGAAACGATGCTGGCGCACTTTGCGCAGTCGGGCACGCTTCCCGTGAGATGGGAGATCTTGTTTGGCGGCCAGTTTCCGGAAATGGCGCGCAACCAGGTTCGTAACCTGACCGAACGGCGGATCAGGACGGTCAGCTACATCTGCCAGGCCTGAGGGCGCCGGCAATGCCGGCGATTCCGGGTGCCAGATCTTCAACCGCACCAGGGGTGGCGGGCGCCGTCCCAGGGGCGGGCGAGGCCTTCGGCGACCAGGATGGCGCCGAGCGAGCGGCCGGCGCGCTCGAGGGTGCGGAGCTTGCGCCCGTAGCGGTCCTCGTCCCGCTCGCCGGTCCGCACCAGCTCGAACGGCCCCGCGTTGATCAGCTCCAGGAGGCGGCGCGTCGCGCGCTCGCCGCGCGCCCGCTCCGATGCGCACTTCGGGCTGAAGACCTCGGGCGCGTCGATGTCCTCGAGCCGGATCTTGAGCCCGCCGTAGCGGATGGTGTCGCCATCGATCACGCAGTTGGGTCGGCGCGCCCATGCGCAGAGTACGAAACCGCCACCCCCGTTCATGACGAAGGTGCCTTGCCCGCTCATGGCGTTCGGAAGCTCTTCGGGGCCGAACCACGCGGCCCCCGCCACGGCGATCACCGCCGCAAGCGGCGACCATGGCATCCGCCGCAGCCACGAGCGGCGGCGTCTGCTTCCCGCCTGGCGTCTGAATCCGATGCCTTTGACCAATGCCGCTGGTTCCTCCCGATCTCTGTCGCCAATGACAGAGTAATCCGGCGTCGTTGCTGATCAGTATATCCATGCTGCGCAATTGATGGCAAAGAAAGCCGTGCGGCAATACTGCGTCGACCATTATTCAACCATTGGTTTGGAACTCGAGCATGACTACCCGTCTGCGCGGCAACAGGCGCGCCGAAGCGATCTCGTTCGGGAAGTCCGCGAACCAAGCGCGAGCGAGGGCGGACGCGCGGGCGAAAAAGCTCAGCCGGGCTGGGTCTCGATCAGCTCGATGCCATCGGGAAGCCGGAGCCAGCGATGGCGCCTTGAGGCCCAATAGAGGCGCTCGGGTCGCGCGAAATCGGGATCGGCGAAGCAGCCGACCGGGATGCCGATGATTCCCGGATTGGCGTCCACCCGAAAGCACACGGTGACCCCGCAGGTCGGACAGAACTCGCTCTCGGAGCCGCGCCCGGAATCGCCGTGGTGCCGCCAGACGGTCCGCTCGCCGGCAACATTCACGGCCGCTGCCGGATAGAAGGCGCTGTAGGTGAAGGCGCCACCGCTCCTTCTCTGGCAGCTCAGGCAGCTGCAGGCATGGACCGCGGCAGGCGTGCCGCGTGCCGTCACGATGAGCTGGCCGCAGCCGCAGCGCGCCGTGCGCTCGGGCGTGCCGCCGGTCTTCGTCACATCTACCATCCCGGTCACGCCTCCCATCTTCCGCGCGGGTTCTCTCGAGTTGACCGAAAAGCATCTGCCCTCGGCAGGCCATGGTCAACCGCGAGCGCCCGTGGGTACGAGCCTCGCCTCTTGCAGCTGGCGACATTCGGTCGCAATGTCGGCAGCTGAGGCAGCGGTTTGGTTCACGGTACTGTTGCGCCGCGTCCACAGAAACCGTGATCATCTGTGGCGCGGTTGCGTTCCGGCCTTGACCCAAGTCCGATCGATAGACTAATTCGCAAATGCTTGGCTTAGGGGTAAAGACCGGCCAATCTCAAGAGGGAGCACCAACCCTTGGTTCATATGCCTTCGCTCGTGATGAACGGGAGCGATCGATAGGCTGGCTCTGCTCGGCAGGTCCGGCAGCCGTCCCGCTATCACCGAGAAACAACCACAATGAAAATCGCCATTCTCGCTGGCGGTCTGGGATCGCGGCTCGTCGAGGAGACACGCGCCAAATCGAAGGCCATGGTCCGGGTCGGCGACCGGCCGATCCTCTGGCACCTGCTCAAATACTACGAGCACTACGGCTTTACGGAGTTCGTGATCGCGCTGGGCTATCGGGGCGACTCGATCCGGAGCTACTTCACCGATCTCGGCGCGCGGCAGCCAGCGGCCTCGAACGGCACGCGCACGGTCGTCTACCCGGACGCCGAGCCGGGATGGACGGTCGAGCTGGTCGAGACCGGCCTCGAGACCCAGTCGGGCGGCCGGATCAAGCGACTGGCGCCCTATCTCGGCGGCGCGCCCTTCATGCTCACCTGGTGCGACGGGCTCGCCGACGTCGATCTGCACCAACTACGCGCGTTTCATGAGGCCCACGGCCGTCTGGCCACCTTGACCGCGATCCATCCGCCGGCCCGGTTCGGGCGGCTGACGCTGGCCGGCGATCGGATCGTCGCCTTTCGCGAGAAGGCGGTCGATGAAACCGAATGGGTCAATGGCGCGTTTTTCGTCCTCAATCCCGGCGTGCTCGACTACATCGCCGGCGACGAGACGCAATGGGAACGCGAGCCGCTGGCGCGACTGGCGGCCGACGGTCAACTGATGGCATACCGCCACGATTCCTTCTGGCAGTGCATGGACACGCTGCACGAAGCCCAATTCTTGACCGGGCTGTGGGAGGAAGGGGCGGCGCCCTGGAAGGTTTGGGAGTAGCCATGCGGGTGTTGCTGACGGGACACGAAGGTTACATCGGCACCGTGCTGGTGCCTCTTCTCTGGGCGGTCGGCGACGAGGTGGTCGGCCTGGACAGCGGCCTGTTCCGCGAATGCTCGCTCGGGGCGGTGCGCCCGGTGCCGACCATCCGCAAGGACATCCGCGACGTCGAGGCGCGCGATCTCGCCGGCATCGACGCGGTCATCCATCTGGCCGGCCTGTCGAACGATCCGCTGGGCGATCTCAACCCCACGTTGACGTTCGAGATCAACCACGAGGCCACCGTGCGCCTCGCCGAGCTGGTCAAGCGTGCGGGCATCCGGCGGTTTCTCTACGCCTCGACCTGCAGCGTCTATGGCGCCGCCGGCGACGAGATGCTCGACGAGACGAGCCCTTTCAAGCCGGTCACGCCCTATGCCGAATCCAAGACCCGCTCCGAGCGGGATCTGCGCCGGCTGGCGGACCAGAGCTTCAGCCCGGTCTACCTGCGGGCGGCCACGGCTTATGGCGCTTCGCCGCTGCTGCGTTTCGACCTGGCGGTGAACAATCTGGTCGCCTGGGCCGCGACCACCGGGCGCGTCTTCCTGAAGAGCCTCGGCACGTCCTGGCGACCGTTCGTCCACATCGAAGACATCGCGCAGGCCTACATCGTGCTCCTTCGCGCCCCGGGCGAGCTCGTCCACGATCAGGCGTTCAACATCGGCCAGACCGACGAGAACTACCGGATCCGGGAAATCGCCGAGCTCGTGCGCGACCACGTGCCGGGAACCAGGGTCGAGTTCGCCGCCGATGCCTCGCCCGACCAGCGCAACTACCGGGTGAACTGCGACAAGGTGGTCCGGGTGCTGCCGGAATACCGACCGCACTGGAAGGTCGCCCAGGGCATCGACGAGGTCTACCAGGCGATCGGCGAGGCCGGGTTCAGCAGCGACGACTTCGAGGGTCCGCGCTACAATCGGATCGCGTACCTGCGCCAGTTGCTGGCCGACGAGCGCTTGGCGTCCGATCTGCGCTGGGCCGATCCGGCCATGATGGCAGCCGACTGAGGGAAATGTCGGCGTTGAGATGACGATCTATCGCACCGAGAGCCGCTGTCGGTCCTGTTCGGGTGCGGAGCTCGAGACGATCCTCGCCTTCGGCGAGACGCCACTCGCCGACCGGCTCCTGACCGCCGCGCAGCTCGCCGCGCCCGACATCAAGGCGCCCTTGACGCTCAGGTTCTGCCGCGCCTGCAGTCTGGTGCAGATCGCCGAGACTGTGCGGCCGGAGATTCTGTTCGACAGCGAGTACCCCTACTTCTCCTCGGTCTCGAGCACGCTGCTTGCCCACTCGCGCGCCAACGCGCTCGAGCTGATCGAGCGGCAGCGCCTCGGCCCTGGCTCTCTGGTCGTCGAGATCGCCAGCAACGACGGCTATCTGCTGCGCAACTTCGTCGAGCGCGGCATCCCGGTGCAGGGCATCGACCCGGCCGAGGCGCCCGCAGCGGCGGCGCTCCGTGCGGGAGTGCCGACCCTGATCGAGTTCTTCGGTCGCGACCTCGCCCGCCGGCTCAAGGCCGAGGGCCGGAGCGCCGACGTGATGATAGCCAACAACGTGCTCGCCCACGTCGCCGATCTGAATGGCCTGGTCGAGGGTATCGCCACGCTCCTCAAACCCGACGGCGTCGCCGTTCTCGAGATGCCTTACCTGATCGATCTGATCGATCACTGCGAGTTCGACACGATCTACCACCAGCATCTCTGCTATTTTTCGCTGACCGCACTCGACCGGCTGTTCCGTTGCCATGGTCTGATCGTGAACGACGTGCGCCGGCTCGCGATCCACGGCGGCTCGCTGCGCCTCTACGTCGGCCATGCCGAAGCGGTCCGCCCGGCGGTCACTGACCTGCTCGCCGCGGAGCGCGCGCGCGGCTTCGATCGTCTCGAGGCTTACGCCCGCTTCGCCGATGCGGTGCGGACCGTGCACGAGCGGCTCACCCGGCTGGTCGGCGATCTGAAGGCGGCGGGCAAGCGGATCGCCGCCTACGGCGCTGCGGCCAAGGGGACGACGCTGCTCGCCTATTGCGGTCTCGGGCGCGAGACGCTCGACTATGTGGTCGACCGCAATCCGTTCAAGCAGGGGCGCCACATGCCCGGCAACAAGCTGCCGATCCTGGCACCCGAGAAGCTGCTCGGGGACCGACCCGACTACACCCTGCTGCTGACCTGGAACTTCGCCGATGAGATTCTCGCCCAACAGGCCGGGTATCTGGCCGCGGGCGGCCGCTTCATCATCCCGATTCCCGAGCCGCGCATCGCCTGAGGGCAGCGGGACCGCGCGAGCGGCAGAGCATCGAGGACCGGCATCAAGCGGTCGGCCTCTTGGTCTTGGCACCATTCGGAGTACGACCCGATGAGCGATCCCGGCGCGACTGAGCCCATCTGCCCGTCCTGCGGCGGCTCGGGCATGACGTTCTATGAGCTCCACGACGTGCCGGTGCACCAGGTCAAGCTGGTGGCCAGCCGCGCCGAAGCGCTGAGCCGCCGCAAGGGTGACATCCGGCTGGCGTTCTGTCGCGACTGCGGCTTCGTCTGGAACGCCGCCTTCGATCCGGCGAAGATGCAATACGAGGAGGACTACGAATCGACCCAGGCGGTCTCGCCAACCTTCAACAGCTTCCACGATCGCCTCGCCCACGACCTGATCGAGCGCTTCGATCTGCACGGCAAGAAGATCGTCGAGCTCGGCTGCGGCCAGGGCGAGTTCATCACCATGCTCGCCGAGTATGGCGACAACCATGGTTACGG
>JBKPDM010000476.1:0-6586 GCA_046727895.1 Pseudomonadota bacterium
AGTTCGCCGACGCCGCTTTGGCGGCCATGGTGCGGCTCGACGTCCCGCCCGCGCCCAACAACTACCTGATCTGGTAGAGCCACTGCTCGGGCTGCTACCCCGAGCTGAGGCGGCGCCTGCGCCATCTCGAGCGCCAGGGTGAGCCCTTCACCGAGGCGCGTCTGGCCGAGCTGCACGAGCGGTTTTTTGGCACCGGCCGCCAGGTCCGTCTGCTCGACGAGACCTGTCAGCGGATCGAAGCCACCATGATCCACCTGCTCGAACAGGTGGGCGACGTGTCGCGCGATGCCGGCAGCTACGGCGACAAGCTCGAGAGCTTCAGCACCAAGCTCGACCGGCCCAGGCCGGTGCAGGAGCTGAGCCGCCTGGTCGGCGAGATTCTCAGTGAAACCCGCGCCATGCAGAGCCGGGCCCAACAGCTCGAGGCGCAGCTGGCCGAATCGTCTGAGGATATCGACGGGTTGCGGATCGATCTGGCGACCGCGCAGCGCGAGGCGAACACCGACAGCCTGACCGGCATCGCCAACCGCAAGTACTTCGACCACGAGCTTCGCCACGCCACCGAGGATGCTCTGGCGAACGGTCAGTCTCTCTGCCTGCTCCTCGCCGACATCGATCATTTCAAGGAATTCAACGACGACCACGGCCATCAGGTCGGCGACCAGGTGCTGCGCCTGGTGGCGCAGGTGTTGACCCAGTCGGTCAAGGGTCGCGACCTCGCCGCCCGCTATGGCGGCGAGGAGTTCGCCGTCGTGCTGCCGCAGACCGACCTCGAAGGCGCGCGCAAGCTGGCCGAGCAGATCCGCGGGACGATCGCCGACAACCGCATCCGCCTGAAATCGAGCGGTCAGTATCTCGGCGCCATCACGCTCTCGGTGGGCTGCGCCCAATATCGCCCGGGCGAGGCGCTGAGCGAGCTGATCCAGCGCGCCGACGACGCCCTCTATCAGGCCAAGCGGCAAGGCCGCAATCGGGTGGTCGCCGCCCCAACGCCCGCGATCGGTGATACTGCAGCCTAGTCGACACCGCCTCGGTCTGCGACGGCTCGAAGCGCTCGCTCTGCGCGCACCGCAGCCTGGCTCTGGCCGGCACCGGCTGGCGGAGCGATCAATGGCTCCATCGCCATCGCCAGATTGACTCCGCCGAATGCGGCAGTGCGTCAATTTTGTGAGATTCGCCCCTTTATGTCCTCGTCCGGACGGGCGATAGAGGACAGCATGGAAGGTTCGATGACGACTGCGCCTTGCGCTGCCCGCTTGGGGACCCGGTTCCGATGAGCCTTCGTCTGCTGGACGACGATCGGGAGATCCTGCCGGATCGAACCGAGATGCTCGGTCGGAGCCGGTCCGAAATCAGCACCGCGGACGCCATCAATCGCGCCGGGTGGTTCGCGCGGCGGCGCGCGCTTGAGCGCTGGCGGCGCCGAAGCACGCCGGACGGTCCCCGCCCGCCGACCGAGACCCCGCGGCCGTTGCTGGCGGCGCTGCGGCTGGGCCTCAAGCTCACGGGCCTCTGGCTCCGCGGGGTCGCCAACGGCCTCGATGTGCGGCTTCGCACCCTGGGCCTCGAGCTGCCCGGCCTGCCCGCGGCGTTTGATGGCTACCGTGTGCTGCAGATCGCGGATCCGCACCTCGACGCCGCGCCCGGGCTCGCCGAAGCGATCCTGCGCAGCGTCGCCGGCATCGAGGCGGACCTCTGCGTGCTCACCGGCGACTTCCGCGCGACCGACGAGGGGCCGTTCCTGCAAACCGACATCCTCGAGCCGCTCGCGGCGATCCGCGCCGCGGTGCGGGCCGCCGATGGCTTTCTCGCCACGCTCGGCAATCACGATCCGGCGGATACGGTGCCGCATCTGGAACGGCTCGGCTTCGAGGTGCTGATCAATCGGAGCCGGCACATCTGGCGCGGCGACGAACGGATCGCGGTGACCGGTGTGGACGACGTGCACCGGTACTACACGCCGGCGGCGGCGGCCGCTCTGGCGAGGCACGACCCGGCGCTGTTTGCCATCGCGCTGGCCCATTCGCCGGAGTTCGCCGGGGAGGCGGCGCTCAGGGGGTATCGCCTCTATCTTTGCGGCCACACCCACGGCGGCCAGGTGTGCCTGCCGGGTGGCCGACCTGTGATCACCCATCTGAACCGCCACCGGGATCTGCACTCCGGCCTCTGGCAGCATCGCGGGATGACCGGCTACACCAGCCGCGGCGCCGGGATGTCCAGCCTGCCGGTGCGCTTCAACTGCCCGCCCGAGGTCACGCTGTTCACGCTCGCAGGCGGCGCGGACTGCAACGCTCGACACTCGTCCGGGTGACTATCGTCACTCCTTCAGGCGCTGAGCGAGCTGGTATTGGTAGAGCGAGGGCGGGGCGATGCCGGGCCGATTGAGGCCTTCGATGCAGGCGTCCGGTCTGTAGTCGAAGGCGATCGGCCGGTTGGCCGAAAAGCCGACGATGCGAACGTGCGGACCCTCGCTTTCGCCCTTGATCCTGACCGTCCTGCGCTCGGGCACCGCGGCCGTGAACTCTATCTTAATGTTCCAGAACGTGTTGAAAGCACCATGCGTCGGCCGCCAGTAGCTCGCTCCGCCGTGCTTGAAGATCTTCGGCTTGGCGCTCGCTTCGACGATCCGGACGTTGTCGAACAGATTCTGGTGATTCGAGCCGCGATGCTGATCGAGCCGGGCATCCACCAGGATATCGACGTCGGTGAACACGCTGCCCTTGCAGTAGGTGTTGAAGGATAGCGAATGCTGGGCGCTGGCGGCGATCTCGAGGTGCCGGGCCAGCATGCCGGAGACGCGCCCGAGGTGCACGCCGTAATGCATCGGGCGACCGGTCGCCCTGACGTCCTCGATCGTGGTCTGCGAGGCGTCGTCGCTGAGGATGCCGCTGTCAGCATTGACGATGGTGACATCGCGCACCCAGGACTGGGTCACGCTCGTGAGGTAGATCGCGTTGTAACCGGCCTCGCGATGATGGCCGCCATAGGGAGTCTGGGGAAACTCGATCCGCAGCCCCTCGATGCCGACCTCGCTGAGCAGCTGCGTTGCGGTCAGGGCCGTGTGCCAGGCGGGCCTCAGATCGTGCAGGAGCGGTTCCTTGATCGTCACCCGGTCGCCGTCGATCGCCGTGATCGTCACGTCCTGAAAGATCAGCGCCCGCTCCGGATACTGCCAATTGCGCGAGCCAATCGGGACGTCCTTCGACATATACAGATGCTCGAGGAGCGAGCCCCGTTCGCCCTCGGTGTTGTACCATTCGAGGCGTGCCCGCGCGCCGGCCGCGAGGCGGCTCGCGCCGTCGACCGTCAGCAGGTGCTCCCCGCGCTTGCCCTCCAGGGCCCGCGCCAGGATCTCGGACGGCACATCGAGCTCCGCGAGGTAGGGGTAGATCCGCTTGCCGGGCACGCGCGGCCAGATGAAGCCGCCCATCCAGGAGTAGACGGACGTGAAGGATTCGGCGCTCTTATCGCCCCGCTCGTTCCGAATCAGATACTCCTGCAGCTCGTCGAGCGCTGCGGGCCGCGGCAGGTCCTTCAAGGCGATCGGAATGTGGAGGACCGTGCCGTCCGGCCCGCTGCCGGCGCCGCGCAGAATCAGATTGCTGCGTTCGAGGTAGAGAATGTCGCGCAGGATGAAGCGTCCGGCGGGAAACTGCAGGACCACCGGCCCGCTCGCCGCGTTGGCGGCGGCGACCGCGGCGAGAATCGCGGCCGTATCGTCCTCGCCGTCGTCCGGGATGGCACCGAAGTCGGTGACGTCGAGCGTTGCCTCGGGGTATGGCGGCTCCTGCTCGCTCCAGTGGTAGCCGGCGTAGGAGAAGTCGGACAGGTAGACGTCGTGGAGCGCTTCGTCAGTCAAGATTGCCGGTGTCCAGGATTCGCTGGCAGGGGCCGCTCCAGCCGCCGCGGGCGCCAGGTGTAAAGCGACGATCGCAAGCACGACGACGGCAGCGCCAGCAGATTTCTGGAGTCGACGCGGCCGCGCGAACGCCTTCAGCCGCCCGCCGGGCGTCAGCGGCGAACGCCCGACGATCGACATGGCTCGGGCGTTTCAGGCCGCAGCGTAGGAGCCGCGCTCGACATCGTCGAGGAGTGCGGGGCCTTTGGGTCGCCAGCCGAGGACCGAGCGCGCCCTCACCGCGCGGACGCGGCTGTTGGAGCCGAAGGTGAAGGCGGCGCCGGCGCCGCCCCACTCCTTGATCGCATCCTCGAGGGCGATGGGCTCGGTCACGCCGCCGAAGCCCAGCATCCGGCTGATCGCTTCGGCCAGCGCCTTCATCGAGGCTTCGCCGTTTTCGGCATAGAAGAAGCTGCCCGGCGGCGCCTTCTCGATCGTCAGCATGTAGAGGTCGACCAGATCGTCGATGTGCACGTTCGACCAGACGTTCAGGCCGCGGCCGACGTGGCGGGCGATGCCGCTCTTTCGGGCGAGCGCGATCAGCTTCGGTACCTGGATGCTCTCCTCGTGCGGGCCGTGGCCGGTGCCGTAAATCAGGGGCGGGCAGAGGACCACGCCGCGGACCCCGTCCTTGGCCGCGGCCTGCACACGCTGGTTGATCGCGACGCGCAGCGCCTTGTCGGGCAAAGGCGTGACCGGCGTGTCCTCGTCGTACACCTTCGCGCTTGGCTCGCCGGCGGCATTGTCGCCGACGATGCTCGAGCCGCTGGTCTGCAGAAACAGCTTGCCCGTGCCGGCCAGCGCCGGCAGGACGGCGTCCACCACGTCCCGATTGTCGGCATCGGCGGCGTTGACCACGGCATCGGCCGCCCGCGCCGCCTCGATCAGCACCTCCCGATCGGCGAGGGTGCCCCGGACCGGCGCGATGCCGAGTGCCTGCACTTTCGCCGCTGCCTCCGGCGAGCGCACCAACCCGCTCACCCGGTCGCCCTCGGCGACCAGGCGGACCGCGACCGAGCCGCCGATGTAGCCGCTCGCGCCGGTGACGAACACGCGCATGACGTTCCCTTCCTCGGTGATGGCCGCGATCGGCTTGCGAGCGACCCCTGAGCGCGCAACTCGGTGGCGCAATGTAGCACGCGGCCTCGGTTGTGTCGGCGCCGTCGATATGTGAGAACAAGGGGTCAGGGTTGTGCCCGACCACAGGCAGTGTCTGAAGGTCGTGGTCGAGAGCAGTCAGACGGCAGATCGGAGGAGTTCATGTCCCACGTCGACGTCTTTCCCGTGCCCGAGGCGTTCGCCAGGTCGGCTCACTGCGACGCCGCCAAGTACCGGGAGATGTGCCAGCGCTCGATCGAAGACCCCGAGGGCTTCTGGGCCGAGCAGGCCAAGCGTCTCGACTGGGTCCGGTTCCCGACCAAGATCAAGGACGTCGATTTCAAGGCCAACGCGCGCATCCGCTGGTTCGAGGACGGCGTGCTCAACGTGTCCTACAACTGCATCGATCGCCATCTCGCGACCCGCGGCGATCAGACCGCGATCCTCTGGGAGGGCGACGACCCGAAAATCGACCGCAAGATCACCTACCGCGAGCTGCACGAGCAGGTCTGCCGGCTCGCCAACGTCTTGAAGGGCCTGGGCGTCAAGAAGGGCGACCGGGTCACGATCTACATGCCGATGATCCCCGAGACCGCCTTCGCCATGCTCGCCTGCGCGCGGATCGGCGCCATCCACTCGGTGGTGTTCGGCGGCTTCTCGCCGGACAGCCTGGCCGACCGGGTCAACGACTGCGCGAGCAAGCTCGTGATCACCACCGATGGCGGCAAGCGCGGCGGGCGCAACATCCCGCTCAAGGGCAACACCGACGAAGCGCTCAAGCGGTGCGAGGCCGACGTCGAGGTCCTGATGTTCCGCTACGCCAAGACCGACGTCACATTCAAGGAGGGCCGCGATCACGACGCCTATCGGATGATGGCCGAAGCCTCGGCGGACTGCCCGGCCGAGCCGATGAAGGCCGAGGATCCTCTGTTCATCCTCTATACCTCGGGCTCCACGGGCAAGCCCAAGGGTGTGCTGCACACCACCGGCGGCTATCTGGTCTATGTTGCGCTGAGCCACGAGTACGTGTTCGATTATCACGACGGCGACATCTACTGGTGCACCGCCGACGTCGGCTGGGTCACCGGCCACAGCTACATCGTCTACGGCCCGCTCGCCAACGGTGCGATCACGCTGATGTTCGAGGGCGTGCCGAACTACCCGACCGTGTCGCGTTTCTGGGAGGTCGTCGACAAGCACAAGGTGCAGATCATTTACACCGCGCCGACCGCGATCCGCGCCCTGATGCGCCACGGCGACGAGCCGGTCAAGAAGACCTCGCGCAAGAGCCTGAAACTGCTCGGCACCGTGGGCGAGCCGATCAATCCCGAGGCCTGGCTCTGGTACTACAACGTCGTCGGCGGGCAGCGCTGCCCGATCGTCGACACCTGGTGGCAGACCGAGACCGGCGGCATCCTGATCACGCCGGTGCCCGGCGCGATCGCGACCAAGCCCGGCTCGGCGACCCTGCCGTTCTTCGGCGTCCAGCCGGCAATCGTCGACGGCGACGGCCACTTCCTCGAAGGTCCCTGCGAGGGCAATCTGGTCATCCTCGACGGCTGGCCCGGCCTGATGCGCACCGTCTATGGC
>JBKPDM010000477.1:0-12271 GCA_046727895.1 Pseudomonadota bacterium
ATCTACGACAGCCTCGACCAGCTCGGTGCCTAGCCGACGATGCTCCGCCGCCTGCTCGCCCCGCCGCCCCGTTTCGTCCTGGCAATCGGCAACGAAGGCGGTCTGCTGCTTCACGTTGCAGGCGCCCGGGTCATGCGGCAATGGCGGGTCGCCAGCCATGACGAGACAGCCTTGGCCAGCCTGAGAGCCGCCGTCGGCGAGGCGCCGTGGCGCCCGGTCGTCGTGGTCAGTGATCTGCTCGAGCAGTCCTACCGCAGGGAGACGGTGCCGAAGCTCAGTCGCGTCGATCGCGCCAAGGTCATCAAGCGCCGGCTCGAGCGCGCCTTTCCGGACACCTCCCTCAAGGCCGCCCTCAGGCTCTCGGACGATCCGGAGGAGCCGCGCAATCACCGTTATCTGTTCACTGCGGTCTCGCCAGCCCCCGACTGGGATCGATGGATCGAGTTGCTTCGCACGATCGAAAACCCGGTGGTCGCGCTCACGCTCCTGCCGATCGAAGCGGTCGACCTGGTGACCCGCCTGGTCCGGGTCCTGGCGCCAGCCGAACGCCGCCCGAAGGACTGGGCGATCCTGATCAGCCGGCAGCAGACCGGGGGGTTCCGCCAGATCGTCGTCAACCGGGGCGAGCTGGTCCTGACCCGGCTGACCCCGAGCCTGCCGGCCGACAGCCGCCCGGCCGACGTCGCGGCCGAAATTCAGCGCGAACTTCGGGCGACCCTCGGCTACATGACCCGGCTCGGCTATCGCGCGGGCGGCGGCCTGGAGATCGTGGTGCTCGGCGACGAGGCGCTGAAGGGCGAGCTCGTCGCCGCCGGCACGGCCGCGGGCGACCTTACCGTCGTAGGCGCGGCCGCTGCTGCCGCAGCGCTCGGTCTCGGCCCGCTCGCCGGCGCTGACGAGGCTGACGGCGTGCTCCTTAGCGCAGCCTGGGTCGGGCGCAGGCGGCGGTGGATCTTGCAGCTGCTGCCGGCGGACCTGCGCGCCCGCATGGTGCAGAGCCTGGCGCTCCGGTGGGCGAGCGCGGGCCTTACGACCTCGGCCCTAGCACTCCTCGGCTATTCCGCCCTCTCGGCCGCCTCCGGGTTGCAGGTCGAGCAGGAGATCGACTGGCTCCGCGCCTGGCAGGGCACGACCCGTCAGCAGCTGGAGCGGAGCGAGAGCGAGCTCGACCGCATCAGCGCCGAGGCCGAGACCATGCGTGCGCTGCTGGCGGCGTATGCGCAGCTGCAGGCCGACCGCCGCGATCCGTTCGATACCCTGCGCTCACTCCGCGCTGCCATGCACCAGGACGAGGAGTTGACGGATTTCAAGTGGCGCCTGATCGAGCCTGCGAGCGCGGGCTTGCGCCAGCCGCGGCAGTCCGGGACCACTGATTTCACTCTCGATCTCACCCTCGACCTCGGCCGTCTGACGGATCCGGCGGCCGCCGTGGCCGCGACCGAGCACCTCGCAGGGCGCCTGCGCGAAGCCTTCGCCCAGCGTCCGGTCGCGATCAAACGCCAGCGGTCGACATCCTGCCGAACCAGGCTTTCATCGGCGGTACCGGTCTGTCCGATCGCCCCGACCAGCAGGCGGCGGCGATGAGCGCCGATCTCCAGGTGGGAGCGTTGGCACCATGAGGCCCGGCTGGCGGCGCGCGCTGCGCACACCGTTGATTCTGCTTGGCGTCAATCTGGTCGTCGCCGCTCTCGCCGCTGGCGTGCTCTATGGCTACACCGACAGCCAGGAATCGCTGCGCAATCGTCTCGCCGGGGCGATGCGCAACCTCAACTACCAGCGGGCAAGCGTAGCCGACGATATCGCCTATCTCGACGCCAACCGGGCGGAATACGACGCGCTGCTCGAACGCGGACTGGTCGGCAATCAGGATCGGCTCGCGGCGGCCCAGCTGCTCGAGCAGCTGAGCCAGCGCCACGGCCTCGGCGGCATCCGCTACAGCTTCAGCCCGCAACAGACCGCGCCGCTTGGAGCCGGCCGGCTGGCGCAGATGACGTTGCTCACGACCGAGGTCACCGTCGACATGAGCGGCCTGACTGACGTCGACCTTCTCGCCTTCGCCCGCGCGGTCGCCGATCGCTTCCCGGGCGACGTCCGCATCACCGCCCTCGATCTCGAATGCCGACAGAGCGTCGATCGCGACCTGCTTACCCGAATTCGCGCCGGCGAGCGCGTCGCCCTGGTCGAGGTTCGCCTGCAATTCGACTGGCGCATGGTGCGCCCGAACGAAGCGGCCGGCGACGGGCCGGGGACCCGCGCCTCATGAAGCGCTGGCCAGCCCTGGTCATCGTGTTGGGCGTGACTTGGCCTTTGGCGCTCGCCCTTGCGGATGGCGGGGCCAGCCAGGCGCCCGACAGCCTCGGCAGCGCCGCGCCGCAGAAGGCGGCCGAGGACTCCTTGCTGTTCGCGCCCCGCTCGCTCGCTTTGATCGAAGCTGCGCGCCACGGCGGGGGCCAACCTCCGGGGGAGTCCGCGGCGCTGCCCGCGGCGCGCTCCCAGCCGAGCATCGTGACGCCGGTGATCCATCTGTCCGCGATCGTCTATCACGCGCCCGACGACTGGCAGGTCTGGTTGAACGGGCGGCGGTTCACGCCGGGCGCGCCGCCAAGCCCGATCGAGATCGTCGAGGTGACCGCGGGCGCCGTCGCGCTGCTCTGGCGGGCTGGCCCCGGCGCCAGGCCGGTCCGCATCCGGCTGCAGCCCAATCAGAGCTTCCTCACGGCGAGCGGCGAAATCGTGGAGGGCAACGCGTCATGGTCTCCCCGAACCGTGGCGGGCTCCGCGCGCCCGCCGAGAGCAGCGAGCGGCCATTGACTTCGGCGGCAGCAGCCGCGATCGAGATCGAGGGGCTCTCGACGCGCTACGGCCGGACCCAGATCCTGAACGACATCACACTCAAGGTCCTGGAGGGCGAGACCCTCGGCCTGATCGGGCTGAACGGCGCCGGCAAGACCACCCTCCTGAAATCGATCCTCATGCTGGCGGCGCCCTGCGCCGGGACGGTCCGGCTGTTCGGCGAACCACATCAGGCGCCAGGCAGTCGTGCCCGGCTCGCCTATCTGCCGGAGCGGTTTCAGCCGCCGGGTCATCTGGCCGGTCACGACTTCGTGCGCCTGACGCTTGCCTTCTATGGCCAGCGCGCCCAGCGTGCCGTGACCTGCCGCCTCGCCGAGCAGCTCGATCTCGACCCGCACGCCCTGACCCGCCCGATTCGCAGCTACTCCAAGGGCATGGCGCAGAAGCTCGGGCTTCTGGCGACGCTGTTGACCGAGCGGCCGCTCCTGATTCTGGACGAGCCCATGAGCGGCCTCGATCCGAAGGCCCGCATCCGGCTGAAACAGCAGCTGGTTGCCTGTGGCGAGCGCGGCCGGACCATCTTCATGAGCTCGCACATCCTGGCCGACCACGACGAGCTGTGCGATCGGATCGCGGTTCTGCACCGGGGCAGGCTGACCTATGTCGGCTCGCCCGGCGAGTTCAAGCAGCGTCAGGGCGCCGCGACGCTGGAAATGGCCTTCCTCGCCGAGATCGAGGGCCCGGCGCTCGCCCAGGCCGCCAGCCCCTGATGGCGGCGCACCGGCGGCGCCCCGCGCTCAGCCCTGCTGCGGGCCGGGTCCGACATGATCGAGGTAACGCTTGGCCTGCTCCAGGCCGCACTCCTGCTCGTGGGTGGCGCCGGCTCCCCGATTGAGCTCGTTCGCCACGCCCTCGAGTTGCTCCAGCAGCGGCTCCAGTTCGGTCCCGGGCGCGCCTTCGATGGCCTGCTGGCCGAGGGCCATGACCTGGTCGGCGCGCCCCAGCGTGTTGTCGGCGCAGCCGGCCGCCCGCGGCCCATACTCGGCCAGCGCCGGCAACGCGGACGACGCCCCGGACCTGTCGCGCAGCTGTTCCGCCATGTCGCCCACGGCACGCTTGACGCCGTAGCCTAGGCCGGCCCAGCCGGCGACGATGCCGGCCGACTTGGCCTCCCAGGGCGGCGCCTGCTCGGGGTCGATGGCGTAGAGCACATCGCCGATGGCGCTGCGCACCTGGCCCGGGTCGTCGCGCCTGGCGAGCGCGCGACCGGCATATTGCGAGGCGACCTCGGACTCGGCCATGGCAGTGTAGAGCAGGCCCTGGTTGGCCGGCGTGTCCGGAGCGCTCCACAGGACCTGGGGCAGCTCGCCCTCATAGGTCGGATTGGGGCTGAGGCCCCCGTAGACGCTATAGACGGCCAACGGGTCGTTCGTGCAGGCGCCAAGCAGCCCGAGGCCGACGACGCCGACGACGCGCGCACTCCTGACCATGTGTCCCCTCCCGATGCTTCGTCCCGCTGCGGCCACCGATCATCTGGCGGCGTCGGTCGACCGCCCGATCTGGTGGTCCATCCTAGCCGGCGTTAGACTCGGCGTAAATCGCGGGAGAGGTCCATGGACAATCGTGAGCGGGTCGGCCGGGTCGAGCTTGCGGCGGCGTTTCGGATGGCGGTCCGCCTGGGACTTCATGAGGGCGTGTGCAACCACTTCAGCCTGGCGCTCGCCGACGATGGCCGGGAGTTCCTGGTCAACCCGCACGGGCGCCACTTCGGCGAGCTCAGGGCGAGCGATCTCCTGCGCGTCAATCTCGAGGGCGAGGTGCTCTCGGGCGTCGGCGAGGTGGAGGCGTCGGCCCTCTTCATCCACGGCCGGCTGCACGTCGCGCGACCCGATCTGAAGTGCCTCCTGCACACCCACATGCCCTACGCCACGGCGCTGACTTCGATCGAGGGCGCGAGGCTCGAGCCGATCCATCAGAACGCGCTTCGCTTTGTCGGCCGCATTGCCTATGACGACAACTATGGTGGCCTCGCACTCGACGGGGAAGAGGGCGAGCGCCTCGCCCGCGCGCTCGGCGACAAGCGGATCCTGTTCATGGCCAACCACGGCGTCGTGACCACGGGGCCAAGCGTCGCCGCCGCCTTCGACGACCTCTACTATCTGGAGCGCGCCTGCCGCAACCAGGTGCTCGCCCTCTCGACCGGGCGGCCGCTGAAGCGCGTGCCGGCCGAGGCGGCTCTGCGCACCCGCGCCGAGTTCGACCGCTATGAGGACCAGGCGGATCTCCACTTCGCCGCCCTGAGGCGCCTCCTCGACCGCGAGGAGTCCGACTACGCGGAGTGAGCTTGGGGCCCCGGGCTACAACACCCGGTGCTCGGCGCAGGGCATGCGGGCGCGCACGTGCTCCACCTCTTCGAGGTCGAGCCGGGCCGCGATGTAGCCGACCTTGTCCTGGGCCTTGGCGATCACGTGACCCCAGGGATCGCAGATCAGCGTGTGACCGTACGAGTAGCGCTGGCCGCCCGCGTAGCGGCCCCACTGGGCCGGTGCCAGGATGTAGGTCTGGGTCTCGATCGCGCGCGCCCTGAGCAGCACCTCCCAGTGGTCCTTGCCGGTCTGGAGCGTGAAGTTGGACGGCACCAGAATGAGCCTCGCGCCTTCCTTGGCGAGCCGCAGGTAGAGCTCGGGAAAGCGCAGGTCGTAGCAGATCGAGCAGCCGATTCGGGTATCGAGCACGTCGTAGGTCACGATTCGGGCGCCGCGTGTGAACGTCGCTGACTCGCGGAATTCCTTACCGTCGGGGGTCGTGATGTCGAACAGGTGCAGCTTGCGATAGCGGGCAAGCTCGCGGCCGTCGCCATCGAAGACCACGGTCGTGTTGAAGATCTGATCACCGTCGCGCTCGATCAGCGAGCCGCCGTGCAGGACAATGCGGTGCCGCGCGGCCAGCTCCTGGAGCAGGCCGTAGCCTTCGCCGCCGGGCACCGGCTCAGCCGCGACGCGCTTGGTTTCGGCGTCATGACCGAGCAGTGTCCACATCTCAGGCAAGGCGACGAAATCCGGGCGTTCCTCGCCGACCGCCTGCTCGATCAGGCGGTGCGCCTGCGCAAGATTGGCGGCCTTGTCGCCCTGCGAGTTCATCTGAATCAGCGCGACCTTCATCGACCAGTCCTCGATTGCCATGCCCGAGGCTAGCGCGCACTCGTAACGCGCGCAAACCTCAGGTCTTGCCTGTCTCGGCGTCCGGGTCGAGCAGGCGATGCAGGTGCACAACGAAGTAGCGGGTATGGGCGTCGTCGACCGTCTGCTGCGCCTTTGCCCGCCAGGCCTGACAGGCGCTCCGATAGTTCGGATAGATGCCAACGATGTCGAGCTTCGAGAGATCGGCGAACTCGGTACCGTTCGGGTCCAGGAGCTCGCCGCCGAACACCAGATGCAGGAGCTGCTTCGCCATGGTGAGCCTCCTCGGCCGAGAAGAATCCGGGTAGCGGCCATGCCTGTTGGCAATTCTGCACGGCTCGCCTACCCTTGCCAGAACCGACTTCATCGGAGGGGGCACGGATCATGAAGACAATCTTGGGCGCGTTCGCGGCGACCATGTTCGCCGCCGGCACCGCCATGGCCACCGAGTTCACGCCGGCGGTCATCTTCGACATGGGCGGCAAGTTCGACAAGTCCTTCAACGAGGCCGCCTACCACGGCGCCGAGAAGTTCAAGGATGAGACCGGCATCCCCTACCTGGAATTCGAGGTCACCAACGAATCCCAGCGTGACCAGGCGCTGCGGCGGATGGCGCGGCGCGGCGCCAATGTGGTGATCGCGGTCGGTTTCTCCTTCGCGACCCCGCTCGAGCAGATCGCCAAGGAATATCCGGACACCAAATTCGTGATCATCGATTCGGTGGTCGAGGCGCCCAACGTCCAGTCGGTCGTCTTCAAGGAGCACGAGGGCTCCTTCCTGGTCGGCATGGCCGCGGCCATGGCGTCCAAGACCGGCAAGGTCGGCTTCGTCGGCGGCATGGACATCCCGCTGATCCGCAACTTCGCCCACGGCTACGAGCAGGGCGTCAAGTACGTCAATCCCGATGCCGAGGTGTTCGTCAACATGACCGGCACGACGCCGGCCGCCTGGAACGATCCGGCCAAGGGCGCCGAGCTCGCCCAGAGCCAGTTCGACCGCGGCGCCGACGTGGTCTACGCTGCCGCGGGCGGCACCGGCCTCGGCGTGCTCCAGGCGGCGGCCGACTCGGGCAAGCTCTCGATCGGCGTCGACAGCAACCAGAACTACCTGCACCCGGGCAGCGTGCTGACCTCGATGATGAAGCGGGTCGACGTCGCCGTCCACGACGCCTTCAAGACCGCCATGGACGGCACCTGGCAGCCGGGGGTCAGGAATCTGGGCCTCGCCGAGAACGGGGTCGGCTATGCCCTCGACGACAACAACCGCGCGCTGATCACGCCCGAGATGGAGAAAAAGCTCGAGGACGCCAAAGCCAAGATCATCTCGGGCGAACTCAAGGTGAGCCCATATACGACCCAGTAGTCTCGCGGCGCAGGCCGTGAGCGAGATGGCGAGCTCGGACAGCCGGCCGTCGGCGGATCAGTCGCCGGCGGTCGAGCTGCTCGGCATCGACAAGCGCTTCGGCCCGGTCCACGCCAACAAGAACGTCAGCCTCGCGATCCCACGCGGCACGATCCACGGCATCGTCGGCGAGAACGGCGCCGGCAAGACCACCCTGATGAACATCCTCTACGGCTTCTATCAGGCCGATCGGGGCACGGTCCGGATCGACGGCGAGGATCGCCAGATCCAGAGCCCCGAGGACGCAATCGCGGCCGGCATCGGCATGGTGCATCAGCACTTCATGCTGGTCGAGCCGTTCACGGTCCTGGAGAACCTGCTGCTCGGCGCTGAGGGCGGCGCGACTCTTGCCGCCGGTGCGGCGCGCGCCCGCGCCGAGATCGCCCGGCTCGAGCGGGAATACGGCCTCGACGTCGACCTCAATGCGACGGTGAGCGAGCTCCCGGTCGGCATCCAGCAGCGGGTCGAGATCCTGAAGGCGCTGTTTCGCGGCGCCCGCCTCCTGATTCTCGACGAGCCGACCGGGGTGCTGACGCCGCAGGAGGCGGACCATCTGTTCCGCATCCTGCGCAACCTGCGCGACCAGGGCCGTACAGTCGTGCTGATCACCCACAAGCTGCGCGAGATCATGGCCGCGACCGACAACGTATCGGTCATGCGCCAGGGGGCCATGGTCGCGCACCGGCGCGCGGCTGAGACCTCGACCGAGGAGCTCGCCGAGCTGATGGTCGGGCGCAAGGTCCTGCTCCGGGTCGAGAAGGGTCCCGCGAAGCCCGGCCTGGCGGTGCTCGAGGTCGAGGGCCTGAGCGTGCGCGATCCCGCCGGCGTCACCCGGGTCAAGGGCATCAGCTTCGAGGTGCGTGCCGGTGAGATCGTCGGCATCGCGGGCGTGGCCGGCAACGGCCAGTCGGAGCTGCTCGACGCGCTTGCCGGCATCCGGCCGGTGGCCGGCGGCACGATCCGGATCAAGGGCCATCCGGTCGATGCCGCGCATCTCGGTCGTGCCGCCGGTCTTGGCCACGTGCCCGAGGACCGCCTGCGCATGGGCCTCGTGCGCGATTTTTCGGCCTACGAGAACGCCATCCTCGGCTACCACCTCGACCCCGAGTACAGCCGCCACGGCCTGCTCGACCGGCGCGGCATTATCGGCACCTGTTTGCGCTGGATGCGTGGCTACGACGTCCGGCCGACCGATGCGCTGCTCAAGGCGATCTCCTTTTCCGGTGGCAATCAGCAGAAGCTCGTGCTCGCGCGTGAGCTGGAGCACGACCCGGATCTGCTCCTGGTCGGGCAGCCGACCCGCGGCGTCGACATCGGCGCGATCGAGTTCATCCACAAGCGCCTGATCGAGATGCGCGACCGCGGCAAGGCGGTGCTCCTGGTCTCGGTCGAGCTCGACGAGATCATGTCGCTCGCCGATCGCATCCTGGTGATGTTCGATGGCACGATCACCGGCGAGCTCGAGGGCGATGAGGCCGACGAGCGCGGGATCGGCCTGCTCATGGCGGGCATCACCGACCGGGCTCAGGCGGCGTGATCTTTCTCCGCTGCGATCATTCGACGCGCCGCCTCGGTCAGGACGGCCGAGCGCGACTTGCCCCGTTTTTTGGCAAGCGCGTCAACTTTCCAGAGATCCGCCTCGGGGATGGTCACGCTGAATTGAACGGCCTGATCGAGGCGGT
Organism: Pseudomonadota bacterium; assembly: GCA_046727895.1. GTDB lineage: Bacteria > Pseudomonadota > Alphaproteobacteria > Geminicoccales > Geminicoccaceae > DATAOG01. Next base: position 9,056 of record JBKPDM010000477.1, read on the forward strand.
CTCGCACCGCGACGGGGAAAGGAATCGCCTCGGCATCGTCCGGATCAGCCATGATGTCGTCAAGCGTTCGGAAATGGACCCATCCGGCATCGCGCAGCTTTCGGATGATGGTCCGGCTGTCCATCGTTCGGATGATGTCGGGCATCAAGCAGCACGCAATCCGCGAGAGTGCGCCTAATGGCGGCGCGCTCGGGCGAGCTGCCGGCCTGGGTCAATCTCGGCCTCTTGCCACTGCTCAATCTGGGGGCGGCCTTCTTCGTCTCGGGCCTGCTCGTGCTGCTGCTCGGCGAGAACCCGCTCAAGGCGGTCGAGCTCCTGATCTACGGCGCGTTCGGCTACGGCGAGGCGATCGGCTACACCCTCTTTTACGCCACCAGCTTCATCTTCGCGGGTCTCGCGGTCGCAATCGCCTTCCACTGCGGCCTGTTCAACATCGGCGGCGAGGGGCAGGCCTACGTCGGCGGCCTCGGCGTCGCGCTGGTCGGCCTCTACCTCGGCTGGCTGCCGTTCGCGCTGGTCCTGCCGCTCGCGATCCTGGCGGCGGCGCTGTTTGGCGGCCTCTGGGCGTTCATCCCGGGCTGGCTGCAGGCAAGGCGCGGCAGTCACGTCGTGATCACCACGATCATGTTCAATTTCCTCGCCGCGGCGCTGATGACCTACCTCCTGGTCAACGTCCTGATCAGGCCCGGTCAGCAGATTCCGGAAACCGCCACCTTCGCCAGCAACGCCTGGCTGCCGCAGGTGCACGAGGCGCTCGCCGCGATCGGCATCGACATCGCCGCCTCGCCGCTCAATCTTGCCTTCGTCATCGCCCTGATCTGCTGCGTTCTGGTCTGGCTGTTCGTCTGGCAGACCCGCTGGGGCTACGCGCTCCGCGTGGTCGGCCAGAACGAGAGCGCTGCGGTCTATGGCGGCATCTCGCCCGCCCGCCAGATCATCATCGCGATGAGCCTCTCGGGCGCGCTTGCCGGCCTGGTCGCGCTGAACATCGTCATGGGCGATCAGCACCGCCTGACCCTCGACTTCACCGGCGGCTTCGGCTTCGTCGGCATCGCCGTCTCGCTGATGGGCCGCAATCACCCCCTCGGCATCGTGCTGGCCGCGGTGCTGTTCGGCGCGCTCTATCAGGGCGGCGCGGAGCTGTCGTTCGACATGCCAGCACTCTCGCGCGATCTCGTGGTGGTCATTCAGGGCCTGGTGATCCTGTTCGCGGGCGCGCTCGAGCACATGTTCCGGCCCGCGCTCGAGGCGCTGTTCGCCAGGGCGGCGCCGGCCGAGGCAGTGGCCTGAGCCCCGGGACACGGCCGATGGACCAGAACTTCCTCCAGATCCTGGCGCTCTCGGACTCGACGATCCGGCTCGCCACCCCTTTGGTCCTCGCCGCGCTCGCCGGCCTGTTCTGCGAGCGCTCGGGCGTGGTCGACATCGCGCTGGAGGGCAAGATGCTGGGCGCCGCCTTCGCCGCTGCCGCGACCGCCGCGGTCACCGGCTCAGCCTGGCTCGGCCTCGCCGCGGGCATGGCGTTCTCCGTCGGCCTCGCCATGGTCCATGGCTTCGCCTGCATCACCCATCGAGGCAACCAGGTGGTCTCGGGCATGGCCCTCAACATCATGGTCGCCGGGCTCGGGCCGACGCTGGCCGAGGCCTGGTTCCACCAGGGCGGGCGAACGCCGCTCCTGGGCGACCAGGCGCGCTTCACGCCGATCACCCTGCCGCTCGCCGACGCCTCACGCGAGGTGCCGGTTCTCGGCCCGATCTATTACGAGGTGATCAGCGGCCACAACATCCTGGTTTACGCCACGGCCGCGATCGTGCCGCTGGTCGCCTGGGTGGTCTATCGGACCCGCTTTGGCCTCCGCCTGCGCGCGGTCGGCGAGAACCCGAGCGCGGTCGACACCGCCGGCATCAGCGTGACCGGCATGCGCTATCGGGCCCTGGTGGTGACCGGCATGCTCTGCGGCATCGCCGGCACCTATCTCTCGATCGCCCACAACGCCTCCTTCATCCGCGACATGACCGCGGGCAAGGGCTATCTCGCGCTCGCCGCGCTGATCTTCGGCAAGTGGCGGCCGCTACCGGCGATTCTCGCGTGTTTTCTCTTTGCGTTCACCGACGCGGTCCAGATCCGCTTGCAGGGCACGCCCTTGCCCCTGATCGGCACCGTGCCGACCCAGGCGATCCAGGCGCTGCCCTACCTCGCGACCGTGCTCCTGCTCGCCGGCTTCGTCGGCCGCGCCATCGCCCCCAAGGCGATCGGCGTGCCCTACGTCAAGGAGCGGTAACCAGGAAATCGAGCAGGGGCCAGGGCAGCAGTACTGGATAGAGCAAGTCTGTGTGCAGTATGACATTCTTGGTGACCGCCAGTATCCGGAGGTTCCAATGAAAACCGAACTCGTTGTCGCCCTGTGGCCGGAGCGGTCGCCCTAAGCTCAGCGGGCCTGACCATTTGGGGACAGGTCCGCACAACGCGCTTGGCGGCTGAGCTTCAACATTTAGGGACCACCGAACAAAGACAGTTCGAAGCCAGAAAGACGATCGCTCGCTATAGGGAGCCGCTCGCCAGCGCCGCATACGATCTTCAGAGCCGTCTCTACAACATCCTCCAAAAACATTTCATCGAGAGGTACTTAAAAAACGGGGACGTGCGTGAGCAGTCTTACGTAGTCGATAATACCACGTTTCTGGTAGCGCAATATTTTGCCTGGGCAGAAATCATTCGTAATGATATCCAGTACATTGATTTGGGCGAAGATGAGCAGACACGAAAGCTGGCTAGATTGCAGGACGCAATCTATTCAATCTGGCAAACCGACAGTTTGCCGGCCATTTTTCGCATCTTCGCTGGAGAACAACGAGCGATAGGAGAACGAATGCTGCGAAAAACTCCCGGCGAACCAGAGTGCATCGGTTACGGAACCTTTCTCGACCTACTCAACAAGAATCCGGATCCTCTGATCGAGGCCGTCCGGCAGGATGTCCGCGAACTCGGTGATCACTCGCGCGACGCGCGCCCGCGCTTGGTCGCCCTTCAGAACGCACTCATTGACCTCCTGGAATTTCTCGATCCCGAGCACATCAGGTTTCGCAGTGAATCACGAACGAAGGTTGTCTCCTAGCATCGCCACTCATAGCGGTGATCCACCCCGACCTTTTCACGCTTCCCGGTCTTGCGGCAAGTTAGGGGTGACGTTGTCCTGGTCAACAATGCGGGGCCGC
>JBKPDM010000478.1:0-16675 GCA_046727895.1 Pseudomonadota bacterium
CCCGAACTCGAGGCGATCGGCGCGGGCGAGCCGCCAGGCGGCAGCGATCAGCCGATGGACGAGCAGCGTCTGGAGCGCGCCCTCGGGGCGAAGCTCCTCGAGCAGCGCGCCCTCGAGCGCTTTGAACTCCGCCCGGCTGTCATCGGGCAGCAGGACGTGTTTCCTGGCAGAGAGGCCGTGCTTCAGGGCGTTCTGGGCCGAGCGCGCCTTGCCCGCGGCGGTCCGCGGCCCGCGCGATTTGGCCCCATTGGCGCGGCTCGCCGCCGCGCGGGCGCTGGTTGGGGCGAGAGCGGTGCGTGACGCGGCGCGGGCGTGGCTGGACATGGCGGATCTCCCTGGTCTGGCTGCGGCCGGCACGGGCGCGGGCGCGCGCCCCGAAACATTTCAGTTTAACCGACCATAGGAATAAATACAAGATCACCGCCGGTCCTGCCCGCGCCGGGCACGCGTTTTATACTAACCTTTCATGCGCCAGCGCAGCGGGCTGATGGTCGCGTCGCTCATCGAGGGCTCCCGTCTCGAGATGGGGTTGAAGACCCCTCGATCCTCGAAACGGGACGCCTGCCCCGTCACCCCAATCCGTTCAGCCGATCACGGCCGCCACCCGCCGAGCCCGCCACCTCGCGTGCAACCTCTCCCGCGAAGCGGGTTCGTTCCTTGACCCACACCGGTCGTATGTGTCGTCGCGGCAAATTCCCCGGTTGGATATCAGCAAGCAGACATTGGGAGAGGAAGAGTGTAATGACTAGTTCACAGGCGCAGATAGAGGAGTTATCAAGTCATGCCCGGGCTTGATCCGGGCATCCAGAGTACCCTGGATTGCCGGGCCAAGTCCGGCAACGACAGGTAAATCGACCGAGCGCGTCGCTGCACTAGTGTATCAAATTGCTGAAAAATTCTCCTTAATGAACCCTGCCAGATCTATGTGCCATGCCTGTTCGTAGAACGTGTTTGTTGTTCGCAATCGGGATCTTTCTTGATCAACCGCTCCGATGAGACATCATAACGGGAAAGCAGATTCAATGCTCGACGCAGAATTGCCGATGCTTGGCTGCGTTCCTCTGACGTCATCGTATCGACGTGGAGGTCAAGCTTCAAACTCGGGCGGTCTTCGCGAATACGCTGACGATCCCTTCCAAGGTTGTTTAAAGCATCCTCTACCTTGTACGCGGCGATCGGATGAGCAATGCCCTTGACCTTGATGTCGCCTTTCCCTTTGCAAAGTATCTGGTTTCTGACGTGGGCAAAGGTCTCGTACGAAATGAGGATTTCGTCGGGAGTCGCTGCTTGCTCAAGGCGCGAGGCGATGTTTACGCCGCCACCGATGATCGTGTAGTCCATGCGGTCTTCGCTGCCGAAGTTGCCGACAGTGCAGAATCCCGTGTTGATGCCGATCCGGCATTGCAGCGGCCGCTCGATGCCTGATTCCCGCCACACGCCCTGCAGCTCCCGCATCCTCTCGCGCATGGCGATAGCCATGCGCACGCAAGCGAGCGCGTCCTCCTGAACGCCGCGCGTCTCCGGATCGCCGAAGAAGATGACGATGGCGTCGCCGACGTACTTGTCGATCGTCGCCCCGAAGTCGAGCGCGATCCGGGACATCTCGGTGAGATACTGGTTGAGCAGTTGCGTCAGGTCCTCGGACGAGCCGGTCCGCAGTCTCGGTGAAGCCGGCGATGTCGGAGAAGAAGACGGTCAGTTTCTTGCGGCGGCTTGCAACCTTGACCTCTTGCCGCCCAGTGAAGATCGACTCATAGACTTGCGGCGACAGATATTTCGCCAACTGACTGGATAGCCGTTCCAGAGCGCAGGATTTTTCTGCCAGCTCTTCTTCGCGTTGTTTGAGCGCAGTGATATCGGAGTAGACCGCAACAGTGCCGCCGTCGACTGTCCTGCGCTCGCTCACCATGATCCAGCGACCGTCGCCGCGTTGTTGCACGTGAGGCCCACCCGGTTCGCGGTGCTGCGCGAGGCGCTCCTCCAACCACGCCTCGATGCGGTCCTGCGCGTCCTTCACGTACCCGCGCTCGGCGGCTCGGCGGACAATGGCCTCGAAGGTTATGCCGGGCGTCATCTCCTCGGCGCCACCGGGATAGAGCAGCGTTCGATAGATGCTGTTGCAGACGACCAAGCGGTCGTCTGCGTCGTACAGCGAAAAGCCTTCGGAAATTGTTTCGATGGCGTCTGTAAGACGCTGCTCGCTTTGCTTCAGGGCCTGCTCTGCCTTCACCTGCTCGGTAACATCGCGCCCCGTACCGCGGTATCCCGCGAATTGACCTTCCGGGTAATAAACCGGCTTGCCGCTGATCTGGATATAGCGGACGCTGCCGTCTGCCATCTTCGTGCTGTATGCAAAATCTCGGAAGGGAAGACGCGCCGCAAGCTTGGCAAAATGCTCCTGCCAATGCGGCTCGTCGAGCGCTCTACCAACGAACTCGGCACGTGTCTTGCCAATGATCCTGTTCGGCGATACCGGGAAGATCTCGAAGAAGCGTGGCGACAGGAAGGTGAACTGCAAATTTTCGTCCATCTCCCAGATCCAATCACCCGCGCTCTCGGCGACATCCCGGAACCTCTGCTCGCTTAGTTTCAATAGGTGGCCGCTGCGCTCTACTTCCGCCTTTGCGCGCTGCAGTTCGGTAACATCTCGCCCAGTACCTCGATATCCCGTGAATTGACCGTTCCGGTCATAGACTGGCTTTCCGCTAATTTGGATGTAACGGGTACTCCCGTCTAACATCGTTACGCTGTAGGTAAAATCTCGGAACGACAAATGCGCTGCAAGGTTTGCGTAATGCTGTCGCCAGTGTGGCTCATTCAGTTCCCGTCCAGCAAATTCATCGCGTGTCTTACCAATAATCTCGTCTGGCGAGACGGAAAAGATCTCGTAGAAGCGTTTCGACAAGTAGGTAAACCTAAGATCTGCGTCCATCTCCCAGATCCAATCACCTGCGCTCTCGGCGATATCTCGGAACCGTTGCTTGCTTAGTTCGAGGTCCGTCTCGTATTTTGCATGTGTCTGTGCTGCTTTGAGATGCGACACGACACAATACTGAACAATTCGGCTATACTGGCGCGCGATCTTTAACGGCGCGGCCACCGCAACACAGAAGACTCGTTCGCCGTCAAACTCGATCGGTAGCGTGACTCCTTCGAACATACTTGAAGGCTGAAGAGCTTCGTCAGCCGTAAACTCAAATAAGTCTGCCTTTCTTGCCATAATTCTGGCGCCACCCTCGTGAAAATCGCCAATTCTCTGACGTCTTGACGAAGCAACAATTTCACCGCGCTGTGCAAAAATCGATACGACAGCATCGATCTCATCTGCAATCTGTTCGCAGATATCCTGAAGTAGACGTTGGTCAATTGACATTCTGGTCATTGTTTAGTCGACAGTAAAACACGATCTTTCTCGCTTGTTCGCTTTACCAATCCGTGCTTCCTTCGACAACGGATCTGGTATGCCGGATCCGTGAGGCATGACATGAGGGCTCACGCCCGACTGGTGCAAAGCCGGTGCAAACCACTCTATGGCACAAGAAACAGAACGCCGCCATCCTCCTTCGATTGACCCGGCCCGAGCGATCGCTCGAGACCCAGCACGCTCGCGTGGGGGAACCCTGCCGGCTCGCTCGCGTTTGGTCTGCCGGCGACGCACCGTCGTCGATCAAGAGAGAGGAGTGAAGGCATGAACTGGGATCAGATCAAGGGTAACTGGCGGCAGTTCCGCGGCAAGGCGCAGCAGCAGTGGGGCAAGCTCACCAACGACGACCTCGACGTCGTCGAGGGCAAGCGCGAGGAGCTGATCGGCCGCATCCAGACCCGCTACGGCATCGTCCGCGAGGACGCCGAACGCCAGGTCCGGGACTGGGAGACGGGGCTCTAGCCGGGGCTTCTGTCTTCAGCCTGCGGGCGGTCAGATGGCGGCCCGCAGGCGCCCGGCGGCCGGTGGTGCGGGGAGGTCTGCTGCCGGCGGGTCGACAAGCTCGAAAAGGAGGCTGACGTCATGCTGACGACGATTCTGGTGGTCATTCTGGTTCTGCTGCTGATCGGCGCGTTGCCGACCTGGCCTTACAGCGGCGGCTGGGGCTACTACCCGAGCGGCGGGCTTGGCCTCGTGCTGATCATCCTCCTGGTCCTCCTGCTGCTCGGCCGGATATGACGACGCGGCCACGGAACCCGCCGCGGGGGCGGCGCGACTACGCCGCGAGGTCGGTCGCGGCGTAGAGGGCGTCGAGCTCGAGGCGGAGCGGCGGATCGTCGAGCTCGAGCGCGCCCGCGCTGACGAAGCGCTCGCGCCAGATGTCGCCCGCGCGCGAATGGACGTGAACCAGGCGCTTGTCCTGGTTGAGCACGAGGTAGTGCTTCAGGCTCAGGATCTGGCGGTAGGCGAGCCACCTGAGACCGGTATCGTTGAGCTCGCTGCTCGGCGACATGACCTCGACGATGATCACGGGCTCGGCGATCACCGGCGTCGAGAGATCGAGCGGGGCGCAGGTCACGACGACATCCGGGATGGCCGAGATCTCGTCGGTCAGAATCTGCGGGCCGTCGACCATGACCGTGCAACCACGCACGGCCAGAGCGTTCCTCAGTTCGACACCGACGTTGGTCTTGATGATCGAGTGGCGCATCGAGGCGGGCGCCATCAGGCGCGGCTCGCCGCGGATGAATTCCCAGCGCTCGGGCTGGCGGGCGTGCCAGAGCTCGAACTCTTCGAGCGTGTGCGGCCAGTCCTCGCGTCGCGCCGCCTCAGCCATGGTCACCTCCGCGTGGCCACGGCGTCCGGCTCCCAGTCGCCGAGCACCTGATCGAGCGTGTAGGGGCATTCGGTCGGGCGCGTGGTCGCCGCGTCGTCTTCGCCGTAGCGGCGCATTTTGCGCGCTACGATGCGCCGACCGTCTGCATAGAGCTCGGGCAGCTCACGCTTCAGGTGCCGTCGAATGGCGGGCGAGAGCTTGCGCTTCATGCGCGCGCGAAAATCGTCGATCTCGTCCATCCAGTGTGGTCTTTGCTCGACGGCCGGCGAATGCTCGATGAGCAGGAAGTGCTGCAGGATCTGTTGCGCAAGGCTGAATACGGCGTCGCGCTCACTCCTGCCCAAATCGCGGATCTCCTCGGCAAGGTGCGCGAGGTCGAGCGGCAGGTTCGGCCGCGTCCTGGCGAACCGGCGGAGCTCCTTCGCCTGCGTCTGCGTCCAGGCGTAGAAGTCGGTCTCGTAGAGCTGCTCAGGCGGTAGCGTGCTCATGGCGGGATCTTACCGTGGGGCGCGCGTGCGGAGCAACGTGAACGTCCGCGCTGCTCGATGAGATCGGTGCGCCGCGCCACGCACGTCAGCGTACAACCTCGATCCGGATGCCGAGGTCGAGCTTCGCCCAGGCGCGATCGGCGGTCACGGCCGGCAGATGGCGCCGCCGGGCAAGCGCGAGACAGGCGCGGTTCCCGAGCGACAGGCCGAGCGGCGCGGTAGGCAGCAGGAGGCTCGCGGCGCCGACGGCGAGCTCGCGGTCGAAGTCGACCCAGGTGATGCCCATCTCGTCGATCTGATCGAGCACCCGGTCCAGGGCGCGACCGTCGCGGGCGATGCGACCCAGGACTTCGGCCAGGTTCACCGTCGACATGCAGGCGCGCGGATCCAGCTCGGCGACCCGCTCGCAGCCGCGCTCGAAGAACAGCAGCGCGAGCAGGGCCGAGCTGTCGAGGACGATCACTCCTCGAGCTCGCGCCGGGCCTCGCGCCGGCGCTCCTCGATGAAGTCGTCGACGACCCCCGTCGGCAGCTCGCCGCCGTAGAGCCGCAGCATGAAGGCCCGCAGACGGGCGAGATCGAGCGGCCGCGGCGGCGTTTCGCGGACCGCCTCGGCGAGGATCATCCGGGCCTCGGCCTCCATGCTGCGGCCGGCCTTCGCGGCGCGCACGCGCAGCCTGGCGTGGACGTCCTCGGGCAGCCGGCGGATGTTGAGCGTCGCCATGACCGCCAAGGTAGGCAATGACGACATTGTTGGCAATCCACCCGCGCCCTGGCGCGCGCGGACTGCCGGGGCCGGCCGCCTCAGTTCGCCCGGCGGGCGGGCGTGGCCTTGAGCAGCTGGCGGATGACGTAGTGGAGAATGCCGCCGTGACGGAAGTAGTCGACCTCGTCCAGGGTGTCGATCCGGCAGAGCAGCGTCGTCCGCTCGGTGCTGCCGTCGGCGCGATGGATCGTGCAGGCGACGTCCATGCGCGGCCGGATGCCGGCTGCGAGGCCTTCCAGGTCGATCGTCTCCGAGCCGTCGAGACGGAGCGACTGCCGGGTCTGGCCGTCCTTGAAGGTGAGCGGCAGCACGCCCATGCCGACCAGGTTGGAGCGGTGGATGCGCTCGAAGCTCTCGACGATCACCGCCTTGACGCCGAGCAGGTTGACGCCCTTGGCGGCCCAGTCGCGCGATGAGCCGGAGCCATACTCCTTGCCGCCGATCACGACCAGCGGCACGCCCTGCGCGATGTATGCCATGGCGGCGTCGTAGATGGTCATCACCTCGCCCTCGGGCATCAGCCGGGTCCAGCCGCCGTCCTTGCCCGCGGCCATCTCGTTCTTGAGGCGGATGTTGGCGAAGGTGCCGCGCATCATGACTTCGTGGTTGCCGCGGCGGGCACCGTAGGAGTTGAAGTCCTTGACCTCGACGCCGTGCTCGATCAGGTAGCGCCCGGCCGGGCTGTCCCTGGCGATCGAGCCCGCGGGCGAGATGTGGTCGGTGGTGATCGAATCGCCGAGGAGTGCCAGGATGCGCGCACCCGCGATGTCGGCGACCGCGCCCGGCTCGCGCGCCATGCCGACGAAGTAGGGCGGGTAGCGGACATAGGTGCTGGCCTCGTCCCAGGCGTAGGTCTCGCCGCCAGCGCCGCCGATCGCGGCCCAGTGCGCGTCGCCCTTGAACACGTCGGCATAGGCGGCGCGGAACATCTGATCGGAGACGTTCTCGCGCACGAACTGGGCGACCTCCGCCGGGCTCGGCCAGATGTCCCTGAGGTACACGTCCTTGCCGTCCTTGTCCTGACCGAGGGGCTCCCTCAGGAGATCCTTCCGGAGCGAGCCCGCGAGCGCGTAGGCGACCACCAGCGGCGGCGAGGCGAGATAGCTCGCCTTGACCTGGGGATGGATCCGGCCCTCGAAGTTGCGATTGCCAGAGAGCACCGCGGCGACCACCAGATTGCCCGCGTCGACCGCCTTGGCGATCGGCTCCGGCAGCGGTCCGGAGTTGCCGATGCAGGTCGTGCAGCCGTAGCCGACGAGATCGAAGCCGAGCGCCTCCAGGTCGTCCATCAGGCCGGCCGCCTCGAGGTAGTCGGTCACCACCCGGGAGCCGGGGGCGAGCGAGGTCTTGACGTAGGGTTTGGGCTTCAGGCCGCGCGCCAGGGCGTTGCGGGCCAGCAGCCCGGCGCCGAGCATGACGCTCGGGTTCGAGGTGTTGGTGCAGCTGGTGATCGCCGAGATCACCACGTCGCCATGGGCGAGCTCCTGGTCCATGCCGGCGACGCGCACGCGTGCGTCGGCCTTGGCACCCTTGGCCAGCATCGAGGGGAGCACCTCCTCGAAGGCCGCCTTGGCCTGGCTGAGCGCCACCCGGTCCTGCGGCCGCTTGGGCCCGGCGAGGCTCGGTTGGACGCTCGCGAGGTCGAGCTCGAGCGTGTCGCTGAACAGCGGATCGGGCGATCCGGCCTCGCGCCACATGCCCTGCGCCTTGGCGTAAGCCTCGACCAGCGCGATCCGCTCGGGCGCGCGCCCGGTCAGGCGCAGATAGTCCAGCGTCAGCCGGTCGATCGGGAAGATGCCGCAGGTCGCGCCATATTCGGGCGACATGTTGCCAAGCGTCGCGCGGTCGGCGAGCGGCAGCCGGGCGAGACCGTCGCCGAAATATTCGACGAACTTGCCGACCACGCCCTTCCGGCGCAACATCTCGGTCACGGTCAGGACGAGGTCGGTCGCGGTGGCGCCCTCGGACAGCTGCCCGGTGAGCTTGAAGCCGACCACCTCGGGGATGACCATCGAGACCGGCTGGCCGAGCATCGCCGCCTCGGCCTCGATGCCGCCCACGCCCCAGCCGAGCACGCCGAGGCCGTTGATCATCGTGGTGTGGCTGTCGGTGCCGACGAGGGTGTCGGGGAAGGCGAGCTCGCGGTTGCCTTCCCGCGTGGTCCAGACCACCTGCGCCAGATATTCCAGATTAACCTGGTGACAGATGCCGGTGCCCGGCGGCACGACCCGGAAGTCGTCGAACGCGCTCGCCCCCCAGCGGAGGAAAGCGTAGCGCTCGGCGTTCCGCTCGTACTCGCGCTCAACGTTGATTTGGAAGGCGCGCGGATTGCCGAAGGCATCGACCTGGACCGAATGGTCGATCACCAGATCGACCGCCGAGAGCGGGTTGATCCGCCTGGGATCGCCGCCGAGGTCGAGCATCGCCTGGCGCATCGCCGCGAGATCGACCACCGCCGGGACGCCGGTGAAGTCCTGCATCAGCACCCGCGCCGGCCGATAGGCGATCTCCTGGTCCGAGCGGCGCGCCTCGAGCCAGGCGACCAGGGCCTCGAGGTGCTCGGTCGTGACGCTCCGGCCATCCTCGTGGCGGAGCAGATTCTCGAACAGCACCTTCAGCGAATAGGGCAGGCGCGTGACGTCACCGAGCTTCGCCCCGGCCGCTTCGAGCGAGAAGAGATCGTAGCTCGCCTCGCCCACCCGAAGCTCGCGCCGAACTCCGAGGCTGTCATGGCCGGATGCGGGCATGGGTGCTCTCCTTGGTCGTCCAGGGCTGCCGGCGGCAAGCCCGGCGCGCGGTCCTCACTCGGCCGGCTCGGCGGCGAGGCGCAGATTGCGGATGCTGCGCTCGGTCAGCTCGGCGCGGGTGCGCAGGATATGCACGGCGATGAAGTAGCACAAGAAAGCGCCGAACATCACGAACAGGGGCCAGAGCATGCTCGAATCGACGGTCGGACCCTTCATGCCGAAGATGCTCGGTTGATGCAGCGTGTTCCACCAGTCGACCGAGAACTTGATGATCGGCAGGTTGACCGAGCCGACCAGGCAGAGGATCGAGGCGGCGCGGCCGCCGCGGTGCGGATCGTCGAACGCCTCGTAGAGGGCGATGTAGCCGAGGTAGAGGAAGAACAGGATCAGGACCGAGGTGAGGCGCGCGTCCCAGACCCAGTACGTGCCCCACATCGGCTTGCCCCAGAGGCTGCCGGTGACCAGCGCGATCGCGGTGAACGCGGCCCCGATCGGCGCCGCCGCGCGCGCCGCCGCCTCGGCGAGCGGATGGCGCCAGACCAGGCCGACCACGCTCGCCGCCGCCATCATGGCGTAGACCATGAGCGCCATCCAGGCGGCCGGCACGTGGACGAACATGATCCGATAGGCCTCGCCCTGCTGATAGTCCGCCGGCGCCACGAACAGGGCGAGCCAGAGGCCGAGCAGCAGCAGCACGACCGCAGCACCGCCGGCCCAGGGCAGCACCCGGTCGGCGATCCTCTGATAGCGCAGCGGATTGGCGAAGCGATGCATGCAGGTAATTGGTCCTTTCCGCCCATGAACCTAGCCCGGCGCCGCCGGCCGTCAAAGCGTCTCGAAGCGTCTCAACGCCTGCGGCGCCGGTGCGCGATCTCGGTTGGTGGCAGGGCAGGCTCATGCTAACTTTGTTGGCAAGCTAGCTGCCCGAGGATTCGCAATGGCCGATACACAGATTGCGTTCCGCAGCTCGGCGGAGATGCGTGACGCGTTGCGTCAGCTGGCGCGCCGGCAAGGTCGCAGCATGCAGGCCGTTCTGGACGACCTTTGCCGCCGCGCGCTCGCGAGCGATGGCGAGACGCCGACCCTCGCCGGCGTCATCCGGCGCCTTCGCCAGCATGAGGGCGAGCTCGAGCGACTAGGCATCGAGCAGCTCTATGTCTATGGCTCGGTCGCGCGCGGCGAGGCGCGCCCCTGGAGCGACGTCGACCTGTTCGCGGACCTGGCGGACGAGGCGCGCTGGAACATCGTTCGCTGGGGCCATGTGCTCGATCGGCTCGAGGAGATTCTCGCCCGCCGCGTCGACTTCGCCGCCCGGCGCTCGCTCTCGGAAGACGTGCGCCGGCGCGCCGACGCCGAAGCCGTAGCGGTATTCGCGTGAGACGGGAGGACGAGCTCATCGCCGACATCGTGAGCCATGGCCGCCTGGTCCTTGATCTCATCCGGGGCCTGGACGAGGCGGCCTTCGTGCAAAGTTTCGGCGACGGCGTCAATCCATTCGGAGCGGCGATCTCATACGCGCTGGTCACCATTGGCGAGGCGTGCCGGCAGCTCGTCGGCGGCGGCGATGAGGCGAGCGGGCTGCCGCCGGCATCGATCGTTGCGGCGCACCCCGAGATCGACTGGCGCGGTTGGATCGGCCTGCGTAACGTCCTGACCCACGGCTATCATCGCCGGGACCCACCGGTGATCTGGCGCGCGACCGGCGAGCTGACCGCGCTCGTGCAGGCGTGCGAAGCGCAAGAATGACGCGCCGTGTCGGGCTGGCCGAGCGTCCGGTGCTGCCGCGGTCAGCCCCTGATCATGGCTTATAGCCGATCGCGGCCTGGTATTCCTCGAGCTGCTGCTGGCGGCCGAGGCGGTCGGTAATCGCTTGCCAGGCGGCTGCCGTGTCGTCGAGCGCCTGCTTGGCGCTCTTTCTGCCGCCGAGCGCCGCGCCGACCTCGCTGTCGAGCTCCGACCAGTACTGCTGCGTGCCGCGGATGCGCAGATAGGTCAGAATCGTCGGCGCCGTGTAGTTGCGGTAGAAGGCGTTGAGATAGTCGGTGACGTCGGCCTTGTTCCAGCCGGCCTTGATGTAGTCGGCGACCTTGGCCTCGCCCTCGGGCTTCAGGAACTGGTAGTAGAAGCCGGGATCGACGCCGGTCCAGCCATGCTCGGCGTTCCAGAGCGACACGGGCTTGATCGCCATCAGGGCGAGGAACGAATAGGCCGCCTCCTGGTTCTTCGAGAGAGCCGAGATCACGCCGTGCCAGGAGCCGCCCGTGGTGTTGCCGACGAAGCGCGGCTCGGCGGTCTCGACCCAGGTCTTTTTCTCCATGTCCCAGTAGCGGTCGGAACTCGGCAGGACCGTGGCGGCGCAGTTGCCCTTGACGTTGGAGTGGGTCTCGTCCTGGCAGAGCGCGCCGAGGTCGCCCCAGGTGAACATGAAGACCGCCTTGCCGCGCAGGAAATACTCCCACGCCTGGGGCAGGCGCCAGCCGATCTGCTCGGCCGGCCCGGTCTCGTTCAGCTGTTGCAGGAATTCGAGCGCGGCGACGTGGCCGGGGCTGTTGATCAGCGGCTTCATGTCGGTCGGATCGAACCAGTAGACGTTGTGATAGCGGTCGACCCGGTCGCCCGGCGTGATCGCGAACGAGGCCGAGAGCGATTGAAAGTGGTAGTGGCCCTGCTCGCCGATCTTGAGATGGAGCACGGTGCCCTCGTCCGGCTGGGAGTCATGGGGGTCCCAGTTCTTGCCGGCGAAGAACTGCGAGATCTCGAGCAGCTGCTGCCAGGTCTTGGGCGGCACGGCCATGGCGTGGCCGGTCGCCTGCTGAAAGGCGGCCTGCCACTTCGGATCGTTCAGGACGTCGCGGCGGTAGTAGAGGATCTGGCCGTCGGCGTCGTTCAGCACCCCGTAGCCGACGTCGCCCCAGTGGTAGAGGGTCCAGAGCGAGCGGGGCATCGAGTCGTAGCTCCATTGCGGATACTTGCCGCTGGCCATGAACGGCTCGACCGGCACGATGTACTTCCCGGCGATCAGATCGCCGTAATAGAAGGCGGCCACCACCGTGGCGTCGTAACGCCCGGTGCCCTGCTGCAGATCGAGCATCATCGTGGCGTAGAGGTTGGTCACTGGCACGAGCTCGATCTCGAGCTTGCCGCCGGTGAGCTCCTCCCAGACCGGCCGTAAAGCTTCGATCGGCCCGGAGATTGCACCCTTCGGCCCCTCGTCCTGGGTCAGGACGGTGATGGTGACGCCATCGAACGGCTTGGCGTCCGGCCCGAAGCGGCTGCCGAGCTCGGCGTGCGAGGTCTCGAGCACGGCGTTGTCGTACTCGGGGCCGAGCTTCAGCAGCACGGTGCCGTCGTCCAGCCAATCGACGTACTGGCCGGCCAGGGCCGCGCCCGCCGCTCCGAGATAGACGATCGCCGCCACTGCCGCCTGGCTCGCTCGCATCGATCCGCCTCCCTGCTTTTGTCACGCGTCTTGCAGCCGCCCCGTCGCGGCTGTGAGCTTATTTGTTTCTTTGACCAGGTCAAAGCATTCTTGTAGAGATCAGGGAGGGGAGCAAGGCGTGAACAAATAATGCATCCTGAATTAATTGACCGGAACGAGCGCCCGATACTACGGCATCCGGGTCGGGTTTTTCGCCGGTCAGGGAGCAGCCGCCGCACCAACTGGGAGGGGACAGCGACGCCATGGCGAGTGCGACCATCCTAGCACCCCGATCCTGGCCCGCCATCGCGCCGGCGAGGCGGGACGGCGTGGCGCGATCCATCGCCGGGATGACACCGCCTCGGGCGCGCGTCGGGCTGCCCCGTCGTTGGCCGGTTCGCCTGGCGGAGCCTGCCGTCGAGAGCGAGCGTCGGCAGCCACGGTCGAAAAAAAAGATAATTCACGATGAATTAATTATTGACACCGCATCCCGCCTCTGGCATGCATGGTCCCGGCGCGCTAGGGACAGCGCCGCCCAAGGGCAGCCAGGGGAGACCCCGACCGTGCAGGACGCGGCGAACGGTCAAGGCAGCAACTCGGTTCACGTGCGCCAGTTCAATGAGCGCGTGATCCTGACCGCGCTGCGCCGGCTCGGCAGCGCGTCCAAGGCCGACCTCGCCCGCTACGCCAACCTCACCAACAACACCGCCGGCGTGATCGTGCGCGAGCTCGAGGCGCAGCGCCTGGTGCGCACCGAGGGCAAGCGCTCCGGTCAGCGCGGCCAGCCCGCGACCCTGCTCAGCCTGAACGCCGAGGGCGCCTATTCGATCGGGGTCAAGGTCGGCCGGCGCTCGCTCGATACCCTCCTGGTCGACTTCTCCGGCCAGGTGCTGGAGCAGCGCCAGCAGGAGCGCGCCTTCCCGCTGCCCGAGGAGGCGACAGCACTCCTGCTCGACGACATCGCGGCGGTGCGCGGCGCGATCCCGGGGGCGGCGCACGGACGACTCGCCGGGCTCGGCGTGGCGACGCCCTACCACATGGGCAGCTGGCGGCGCGAGCTCAGCATTCCTTCCGAGGCCTATCGCGCCTGGAACGAGTTCGACCTCACCGGGCGGCTGGCGGCCGCGACCGGGCTCGCGGTGTTCGGCGAGAACGACGGCACGGCGGCCGCGGTCGCCGAGCTGTTCCAGGGCCACGGCCGGCAGCTCGACGATTTCGTCTACGTGTTCATCGGCACCGCGATCGGCGGCGGCGTGATCCTCAATGGCCACTACCACCGCGGCATGAGCGGCAATGCCGGCGACATCGGCCTGATGCCGGTGCCGCCCTCGCACCTCGCCAGCGCGCCGCGGCCGCGCGGCCGCTACGACATCCTCCTGACCCGCGCCTCGGTGAGCTCCCTGATCCGCCATCTGCGCGCATCCGGCGTGACGATCGAGCGGCGCAGCGATCTCGATGCGGCGATCGCACGCCATCGCGAGCGGGTCGCGGAGTGGCTCGACGACTGCATCGAGGCGCTGGTCGCCCCGCTGCTCTCGGCGGCCTGCGTGCTCGACGTCCGCACGATCGTGCTCGATGGCGACCTGCCGAAGGCGGTGATCGAGGAGCTGGTCGCGCGGCTGAGCGTGGCCCTGGCCGAAGCCACGCCGGAAGCGCGCGACGTGCCGGAGCTGCGCATGGGCACGATCGGCCGCCGGGCGGCGGCGATCGGCGCCGCGATCCTGCCGCTGCATCTGAACTTCAGCCCGAACCGGGACATCCTCTTGGGCCACTAGGGCGCGATCAGGCGAACACGCGACCGAACGAGCAGGGAGGCTCGAGCCCATGACCACCCTTGGGACCACCGCTGGCGACCGGGCGCCGACCCTCGAGATGCGCAGCATCTCGAAGACCTTTCCCGGCATCAAGGCGCTCAACAACGTCCAGCTCAAGGCCTGGAGCGGCGAGGTTCTGGCGCTCATGGGCGAGAATGGCGCCGGCAAGAGCACGCTGATGAAGGTGCTCTCGGGCGCCTACCAGGCCGACCCGGGCGGCGAGATCCTGATCGACGGCCAGAAGGTCGAGATCGCGAACCCGATCCACGCCCGCCACCTCGGCATCGCGATCATCTACCAGGAGCTCAGCCTCGCGCCGAACCTGACCGTGGCCGAGAACATCTTCCTGGGCGACGAGCTTTCGAACCGGGGCCTGGTCAACCGCAAGGTCATGCGGGACAAGTGCGCTGGGGTGCTGGAGCGGCTGGGCGCCACCTTCACGCCGGCGACCACGGTGGCCAGCCTCTCGATCGCCGAGCAGCAGCAGGTCGAGATCGCCCGCGCCCTGCACGCCAATTCCAAGATCCTGGTCATGGACGAGCCGACCACCGCGCTCTCCTCGCGCGAGACCGAGAAGCTGTTCGAGCTGATCCGGCAGTTCCGCAGCGAAGGCCTCGCGATCATCTACATCAGCCACCGCATGGGCGAGGTCTACGAGCTTTCCGACCGGGTCTCGGTGCTGCGCGACGGCACCTACGTCGGCACCCTGGACAAGCCCGAGATCAGCGCCGAGGCGCTGGTCAAGATGATGGTCGGACGCGACCTCAACACCTTCTATACCAAGGAGCACGACCCGCACGGCAGCCGCGGCCGGCCAGTCCTCGAGGTCAAGGAGATCACCGACGGCGGCCGGCGCGTGCATCCGGCGAGCCTTACGGTGCACGAGGGCGAGGTCCTGGGGCTGGCCGGTCTGGTCGGCGCCGGGCGGACCGAGCTCGCGCGCCTGATCTACGGCGCCGACCCCAAGGCGGGCGGCGAAGTCCTGCTCGAAGGCCACCCGATCGACATCAAGTCGCCCCAGGACGCTCTCGATCACGGCGTCGCCTACCTGACCGAGGACCGCAAGGGCCAGGGCCTGTTCCTCGACATGTCGGTGCTCGAGAACATCAACCTCGGCGTGATCGCGCGCGACGCCCGCAGGGGCGGCATCCTCGACCTCGCCGCCGGCAAGCGGCGCGCCCAGGACGCGATCAAGGCGCTCACGATCCGGGTCGCCAGCCCCAGCGTCGGCGTCGGCAGCCTCTCGGGCGGCAATCAGCAGAAGGCGCTCCTGTCGCGCTGGCTGGAAATCCAGCCCAAGGTCCTGATTCTGGACGAGCCGACCCGCGGCGTCGACATCGGCGCCAAGTCCGAGATCTATCGGATCATCGACGATCTCGCGCGCAAGGGCCTGGGCGTGCTGGTCATCTCCAGCGAGCTGCCGGAGGTGATCGGCATCTGCGACCGGGTGCTGGTGATGCGCGAGGGGCACATCGAGGGCGAGGTCGGCGGCCCGGGCGGGCGCGCGATCACCCAAGAGAACATCATGGCCTACGCCACCGGCGTTGCGGCATGAGCGGCCAGGCCATGGCTCGGGGAGGCTGAGAATGAGTTCGACCAATCCTGCTGCGGCCACCGCGGTTCAGGGCGCCGGTGCCAGGAGCGCGCAGATCAAGGGCATCATTCAGGCGGTCGGCATGCTGCCGGTGCTGATCCTGATCTGCATCGGCTTCCAGCTGGCCACGGGCAAATTCATCAGCACGCGCAACCTCGCGATCGTGACCCAGCAGGCCTCGATCAACATCGTGCTCGCGGCCGGCATGACCTTCGTCATCCTGACCGGCGGCATCGACCTCTCGGTCGGCGCCCTGCTGGCGGTCGCGGCGGTGGTCGCGGTCGCGATGTCGCTCTCCGGCCTCGCCTGGCTCGCGATTCCCATGGCACTGATCGCCGGCCTCGCGCTTGGCGCGATCAACGGCTCGCTGGTCGCCTTCCTGAGGCTGCCGCCGTTCATCGTGACCCTCGGCGCAATGACCGCGGTCCGCGGCATCGCGCGCCTGATCGGCAACGACACCACGGTGTTCAATCCGCAGCTGCCCTTCGCCTGGATCGGCAACGCCCGGCTGTTCGGCGTGCCGTGGCTCGTGATCATCGCGCTGCTCGTGATCGCAATCAGCTGGTTCATCCTCCGGCGCACGGTGCTCGGCGTCTGGATCTACGCCGTCGGCGGCAACCCGGCCGCGGCCCGGCTCTCGGGCATCAAGGTCTGGCTGATCCTGATGTTCGTCTACATGACGTCCGGTTTCCTTGCCGGGCTCGGCGGGATCATGTCGGCGGCGCGGACCTTCTCGGCCAATGGCGCCCAGCTCGGCCTCGCCTACGAGCTCGATGCGATCGCGGCGGTGATCCTCGGCGGCACCTCGTTCGTCGGCGGCATCGGCACGATCATCGGCACCCTGATCGGCGCGCTGATCATCGCGGTCCTCTCGAACGGCCTGATCCTGATGAACGTCAGCGAGATCTGGCAGTTCATCATCAAGGGTCTGGTGATCATCGGCGCGGTCGCCCTCGACCGCTACCGGCTGCAGGGCAGCGCGCGCACCTGAGCGCCCGCCATGCGATCTGAGCTCCACGCCGGACACTCCAAGTCCACCCGCCGCCCGGCCTCGCGGAGGCGAGGCGCCCGGCGGCCCAACACCAAGAC
>JBKPDM010000479.1:0-5577 GCA_046727895.1 Pseudomonadota bacterium
GGTCTCAACCGGCTGTTTTCGAGCGAGCTCGCGCCGGCCCGCCTGATTCGCGGCATGGGCCTCAGCGCCCTCGGCTGGCTCGCGCCGCTGCGCCACCTCGCCATGCGCCGCGGCATGGGGCTGGCTGGCGACCTGCCCAAGCTCGCCCGCGGTGACGCCCTATAGTGTTCAGCACCGTTTGAGGGACGGATAGCCGCCGGCGCTCGGAATCTGCATCGGGCCCGTCGCGGGTCGATGCAACAATTGAAACACAATCCCGAGGATCGCGACATCAGCCTGAAACTTGGACGGCCTACGGCTGTCACCCTGCTGATCGCCTGTACAACCGAAGGGGCAAAGCGATGACCCGCCTCCTGCTCACCGTGATCCTCGCCCTCGCAGCCGTCAGCGTCGTCGCCATCACCGCGGGCGCGGACCGCTCAGCCGGCCACAACGCCGGTCAGATCGAGCGAGGCCTCGAGCCCGGCGCCCCACACGCGGCTGCGCACCTGTCGCAGCGGCTGCCCGGATGACGATGACCATCCTCTCCGGCCGCCGGAGCCTCTGACAGCGGCCTTAAGGGCG
This sequence comes from Pseudomonadota bacterium, assembly GCA_046727895.1. GTDB lineage: Bacteria > Pseudomonadota > Alphaproteobacteria > Geminicoccales > Geminicoccaceae > DATAOG01. The sequence goes on from JBKPDM010000479.1 coordinate 565, forward strand.
CGTCCGCAAATCCGTCGTTCCTGACGGCGGCGCGCTTCGTCCGTCGCCACCGCCGCGAGGGTAACCGGTCGAGCGTACGATTGACGCTGTTCCATCGGCTCGCCAGATTTCTAACAGCAGGCGGCCATGAGCAGCAGCGAGACTCGGTCGATCCTTCCGGTCGACGACGCCGGTCCAACGAACACGGCCGGCGTGGGCGCGCCCGCGCGCCCACGCGCCGGTCTGACCGGCGCGGCCCTGATCCAGAAGCACGTTGCCACGCTGCCGAACGGGCCCGGCGTCTATCGGATGCTCGACGCCAAGGGCGAGGTGCTCTACGTCGGCAAGGCGAAGTCGCTCCGTAAGCGCGTCCCGGCCTACACCAAGCCCGCGGCGCTGAGCGCACGGCTCCAGCGCATGGTGGCGCTGACCCGCGGCCTCGAGGTCGTGACCACGGCGAACGACGTCGAAGCGTTGCTGCTCGAATGCAACCTGATCAAGCGCCACCGGCCGCCCTACAACATCGTCCTGCGCGACGACAAGTCGTTCCCCTACATCTACGTCGGCAAGATCACCGCGGCGCAGCCCTTTCCGCGCATCGGCCGGCATCGGGGCGCCAAGCGCAAGGACTGCGACTATTTCGGGCCGTTCGCGTCGTCGGGTGCGGTCAACGAGACGCTCGGCGCGCTGCTCCGGGCGTTCCCGATACGCTCCTGCCCGGACAGCATCTTCGAAAACCGTACGCGGCCCTGCCTGCAATATCAGATCAAGCGCTGCACGGCGCCCTGCGTCGGCCGCATCGGCCCGCCCGAGTACGCCCGCCTGGTCGAGCAGACGCGGGAGTTCCTGGCCGGCCGGAGCGGGGCCATCCAGACCCAGCTGCAGACTGAGATGGCCGCGGCCGCGGAGCGGCTCGAATTCGAGCAGGCGGCTGCGATCCGCGACCGGCTGAAGGCGCTCGCTCACATCACCTCGCGCCAGGGCATTAATGTCGCCTCGGTCGACGATGCCGATGTGATTGCGCTTGCGCGCGAAGGCGGCCAAGCCTGCGTTCAGGTGTTCTTCTATCGGAGCGGGCGGAACTACGGCAATCGGGCCTACTATCCGAGCCACGCCCAGGAGGCTGAACCGGCCGAGCTGCTCGAGGCATTTCTCGGCCAGTTCTACAGCGAGCGGGCGCCGCCCAAGTTGATTCTGCTGAGCCATTCGCCGGCCTCGCAGTTACTTCTGGCCGAGGCGCTCGCGCTGCGCGCCGGGCGCAAGGTGCAGCTTCTCTGTCCGCAGCGCGGTGAGCGCCGTCAGCTGATCCTGCAGGCCAAGACCAACGCCCGCCACGCCCTCGCGCGCAGGCTCGCCGAGAGCAGCGCGCAGGCAAAACTGCTGCGCCGCCTCGCCGAGCGGCTCGATCTGGCGGACGTGCCGACCCGGGTCGAGGTCTACGACAACAGCCACATCATGGGTACCGACGCGATCGGCGCCTTCATCGTCGCCGGCCCCGAGGGCCTGAATAAATCGGCCTATCGGAAGTTTACCATCAGGGGCCAGGAGCTGACGCCCGGCGACGACTACGCGATGATGCGCGAGGTGCTGCGGCGCCGGTTCGCCCGGCTGCAGAAGGACGATCCGGAGCGGCAGAGCGGCCAGTGGCCCGATCTGGTGATTATCGATGGGGGATCCGGCCAGCTTTCGGCGGCTCTCGACGCCCTCGGGGGCTGCGGGGTGACCGGCATGCCAGTCGTGGCGATCGCCAAAGGTCCCGATCGTGATGCCGGGCGCGAGACCCTGCATCTGCCGGAGCGGCGGCCGTTCAAGCTGGACCCGCGCGATCCGGTCCTCTATTTTGTCCAGCGCCTGCGCGACGAGGCGCACCGGTTCGTGATCGCCGGCCACCGCCTGAAACGCGGCAAGGCCGTCGGGCGCTCGGCGCTCGATCGTGTTCCGGGGGTCGGCGCGCGGCGGAAGAAGGCGCTGCTCAGCCATTTCGGCTCGGTGCGCGCGATCGAGACCGCCGGACTGCTCGACCTCGAACGGGTGCCCGGCATTAATCGGGCGGTTGCCAAGGCCGTCTACGATGCCTTTCACGACGGAAGCTGAGGACGCCGTCCCGATGCTGACCAATCCGCCGAACCTGCTCACCGGCTCTCGAATCGCGGCGATCCCGGCGTTGGTGGCGGCCTTCTACATCCCGGGCGACTTCGGCAAGTGGGCGACCTGCGCGATCTTCACGATCGCCGCGATCACCGACTTCTTCGACGGCTATCTGGCGCGCAGCTGGTCGATGCAGTCGCCGCTCGGCCGCATGCTCGACCCGATCGCCGACAAGCTGCTGGTCGGGGCAGCGATCCTGATGCTGGTCCACTTCGGGCGCGCGCCGATCCTGCCGGCGCTGGTGATCCTTTGCCGCGAGATCCTGGTCTCGGGCCTGCGCGAGTTCCTGGCCGAGGTCCAGGTCGGGCTGCCGGTCTCGCGCCTCGCCAAGTGGAAGACCGGCGTGCAGATGACCGCGATCGGCTTCCTTCTGGCAGGCTCGGCCGCGCCCTGGTGGCTGTTCGCCGATCAGGTCGGCCTGTACGGCCTCTGGCTGGCCGCAGTTCTGACGCTGATCACGGGCTTCGACTACCTCTATGTGGGGCTGCGCCATTCGACCGCGCCGGGCCCCGTCAAGCGCCCGGGCGCCCGTCCCGCCGCCGTACGCTAGCCCGGCGCCGTCTGGGCGCTGGCACGGCGATTCGGGCGCCTTACGCCCGGTCGGCTTCGGCACTACATGTGGAGGCAGGCGCTCCGGTTAAGCGAGAGTTGCGGCATGCGGATTCTCTACTTCGCCTGGCTGCGGACCAGGACCGGCACGGCGAGCGAGGAGGTCTCGCCGCCGGCCGAGGTGACGACGGTCGGCCAGCTGATGGAGTGGCTCGCGAGGCAGCGGCCGGGCTTCGCCGAGGCCCTGGCGATGCCGGGCGTGGTCCGGGCGGCGGTCAACCAGGACTACGCTCAGCCGGGCGATCCGGTGCGGCCGGGCGACGAGGTCGCCTTCTTTCCGCCGGTGACCGGCGGCTGAACGGCCGCGCGACATGATCGCACCATGATCAAAGTCCAGGAGGCGCCGTTCGACGTCGGGGCCGAGCTCGCCGCGTTCGCCCGCGTACGGAGCGACATCGGCGCAGTCGCGAGCTTCCTCGGCCTGGTCCGGGACCGTGCCGGCGATCGGCCGATCACCGCCATGACCCTCGAGCACTACCCCGGCATGACCGAGAAGAAGCTCGCCGAGATCGAGGCCGAGGCGCTGACGCGCTGGTCGCTGCAGGCGAGCCTGATCGTGCATCGCTACGGCCGCATGCTGCCCGGCGAGCCGATCGTGCTCGTGGCGACCGCGGCGTCGCATCGGGCGGCGTCGCTCGAGGCCTGCGCCTTCCTGATCGACTGGCTGAAGACCAAGGCGCCGTTCTGGAAGCTCGAGGAGAGCCCGGACGAGAGCCACTGGGTCGAAGCCCGCGCCACGGACGACGCCGCCGCGGCCCGCTGGGGCGGCTGAGCGGGCGCCGAGCGGTGTCTGGCCGGCCGCGGCATCGTGGCGCGGGCCAGAGGGATTGCCCGGTCTGGCTTCGGATCTAGGTCGGGAATCAAGCGGCCGCCACAGCGTCACCTTCATCGTGTCCGGAGGGCTCGAGCGATGCACGAGATGCCCCGAAGGACCAACCGCGCCGTCTGGTCCGACCCATGTCGGCGATTCTTCCTTCTCCTGAGCTTGCTGCCGATCTCGTTTGGCGCGGCCGGTTGGCTCGGCTTCAACTTTTCGCGGCCAGGCCTGTTCGTGGCCGTCGTTCTGTGGTTCCTGGTGGTCGTCGTCGTGGCCTTGCCGTGGCTGCTCTCGAGGCTCCTGAGCCGCGGGCAGGAACGTCAGGAGGAGGTCGGGCTGCTCGGCTGGCTGAAGGGTTACATGGACATCGCGACGGGTCGGCTGGCGGCCAGGCAATTCGCCGTCCAGGTGCTGATCGCGCCGGCCGCAGCCGTGATTGGCCTGATCCTGATCGCCGTGGTGCGGGCTCTGGTGGCCTGAACTCGACCGTATCGAGCCGCCGCGCACCGCGTCGCCAGTTGACCGGTGGGACGGCCGATCAGAGCGCGACCGGCTCGAACGCCGCCTCGCCCGGCGGGCCGGCCGCGAACTTCATCCGTGGCTGACCGAGCGACGGCAGCGCGACTAGCGAGCTGCAGATCGTGCCGTAGTCGCCCTCGGTGACGATCGTCATCGCATTGCGGGGATCGCCGTCGGGGCTGGTCCGATCGGCGAGCAGCAGGGTCCAGGCGTCCCAGTCGTCGCGCTCGGGATCGGGCGCCGGGGCGGCGCGAAAGCGCGGCAGGAAGTGGCTGATGCGCACCGACGCCGGATCATTCAGCTCGCGCGCCGTGAGCATTGAGAGGCCCTCGGGAATCGGCTGGCAGCTCACGGCCGTGGCCCGGCCCTGCCCGGGCGGCCCGGCGCCCGGCAGCTGGATCGGGTCGACTTCGCGCCAGGTGCCGCTCCGGGTCCGAAAGCCAAAGCTCGGCAAGACGCCGGCGTGGCGCAGCCAGTAGGCATGGTGGGCATCGGCGATCACTAGGTTGAACGGGCGATAGGCCTCGGGGTCGAGATCACTGAGGGCCGCGGCGGCGGCATCGGCGTCGGCGTGGTCGAGGACTTCGAGCACGAGTTCGCCGCGCGAGCGTTTGCCGCTCGCCGGGCCGAGCGATCCCACCCGGTTCAGGACCGCCGCGACCACGCCGTGATCGTTGATCCCGAGCCAGCTGCCACCGGCCAGCTCGTCGAGCCCGGCGACCACGTCGGCCCGATCCGGCCAATGTCGTCCGGGCGAGCGCCAGGGCCGGCTCTGGAGCTCGTCGCGATTGGCGGCCAGGAGCAGAGGCCATCGCGACGCCGGACGCCGCAGGAGAACCACCGTGCACATCGTGTCTCGCCCCCGATCCGGCTCGCTGGCCTGATCGCTCGAGCGCCATTATATTGGCTTTGAATAGCCGGTGCTCAATTCCAAACAACCC